>VGNX01000003.1 GCA_016865855.1 Chloroflexota bacterium
TGACATGGTCAATTCTTGTCCCTTATGGTATCCTTTCTCCATCGGTATATCCTCCTTTGTTTTTATTTGGCTTTCCTATAGGGTAGGATATGCCGATTCCTTTTTCCACCACATTCGGGACACTAGCTAACCAGGCTTTTTAGCAACAAGTCACATTTAGCCACAAAGTGACTATAGGTATTCTTGTATTCCTTGCCATTGATTCATGTAAATGCTAAATTTGTTATATGAGCTCGCACAAAATCTTGTACTTGGACCAGAATTACCTCAGCCATATGGCAACAGCTATCAATAGTAAGCACTTAAAAAATGCTGAACATGAGTTCTGGCGAACACTATTCCACGACCTTAAGGGTGCGGTTGTTGCTAATAAGATAGCTTGCCCTGAGTCTGAATTCCATCAGGTAGAAAGTAGCCTTGACAGAAGAGTCGAACGTGCTATTATGCGGACTGCTGCTGATCTTTCACTAGGACTAGAGTTTAGATCGTGGGATAGCATATTGCACCTACTGATTGAAGAAGCAGCATACAGATTCTTAGGAAAAGCCCCTCCCTTGACTGAGAGTTGGGCAACAGCATTTACTACCGACCCCAGAGCTCCCGTCGAAAGCAGATTGGAGGAAATACTTGGCAAGAAAGTGCGAGTCGATGTTTTCTTTTCTTTGCCAGATGATATTGTTGAACGAAAGCGACAGTCTAAAAAACGGTGGATAACGGACGCAGGAAAAGCACTAAAGAGAGGCACTACTCATAGTTGGGCCGACGAACTATTAGTTCAAAAGCAAGGATTTGTATATATGCTTTTTGGCCCTCCAGCAATGCTCTCCCTCATGAATGAATTTTCTAGGGGTGAGGAGTATGACAGATTAAATGCAAGTGAGAAATTCGTTCAGCTTTATCAACGATTTTACAAACTGACGAGCATAGGTATAACAGACTTCTCCTTTTTTAGTTCAGGTGAGCTATTTAATATACCTTTCATTGATGTTTTTTGTTCTCTTAACGCAGCGCAGGTCGCCTATCACCCCAATAGAACACCACATGGAAGTGATTTGGACGACATCACCATACTTGCAACTGCAATACCTTATTGCGATGTTGTTACGACGGATAAGTTTATGAAAGAGTTATTAGTCAATACTCTCCACTTCGATGAGAAGTATAAGTGCCAAATATTCTCAGCAAGTTTAGAAGACCGCCAACTTCTTCAGGAGTTTGTCGAGAAGATAAACCATCAGTAGTCCATAACAAATCACACAATCCATCTTTGGGTGCAGCAAATTGACCAAAACATCGTACTGTTACCCGGCAGACACCAAATGAGTAGCGGGCAACCGCGGCAAAGCGGGCATTAGCCCCTTCTTCTCGAGAGAAAGTTCGGGAACTGTCCACAAAGGCCGAGTAAGAGTAAAGGTCACCGCGACAAATCTCTTTTGGATTCCGTTATGCCGCCGTTGACCTTATTCTTTAGGTTCCCTTCCGAAGCCTTCTTCTTCCAGCTTTTCCATAAGTCGGGCGGCTCTGGGGTAGCCGACGCGCAGGCGACGCTGCAGGAAAGAGGTGGAGATGTATTTGTGTTCTTTGGCTAGCTGCCTGGCGGCATCCAGCAGAGAGTCTTCACCGCCTTTTTCAGCCGAGACAAGTTGACTCATCTCCTCAAATCTGATTGGTTCTGTCTCCGGCCGGCGCTGGTTGCCCCAGAAGTAGACTGTTCTCTCGGTCTCAGCATCGGAGACAAAAGTCCCCTGGAGACGCTTTGGCTTGCTGGCATCGGTGGGCATGTAAAGCATGTCGCCCCTGCCCAGCAACTTCTCGGCTCCAGCGGAATCAAGAATGGTACGTGAGTCCACCTGTGAGGTAAGAGCAAAGCTGATACGGGTGGGGAAGTTGGCTTTGATGAGACCGGTAACTACGTCAACCGATGGCCGTTGGGTAGCCACGATTAGATGGATGCCGGTGGCCCGCGCCAGTTGGGCTAAACGGCATAGCGTATGTTCCACCTCGTCGAAGGCTGCCATCATTAAGTCAGCCAGCTCATCAATGACCAGCACCACATAGGGCATTGCCTCCCCGGGATGCCGGCTCTTGTTGTAGCCATCTATGTTGCGGGCTCCGGCCTGGGCGAACTTCTGGTAGCGGTTGTCCATCTCCCGATTGAGCCAGCGCAGTGCCAGTACTGCTTTATCGCTATCGACAACCACAGGGGCTGCCAGATGGGGCAGGCTGTTGAAATTGACTAACTCTACTCGCTTCGGGTCAATCATGATGAACTGGACATCGTCCGGAGTGTTGTGGATAAGCAGGCAGCAGATGATGGAATTGAGGCAGGCGGTCTTGCCGCTGCCGGTGGCTCCGGCGATAAGCAGGTGGGGCATCCTGGTCAGGTCGGCGGCTACCGTCTCACCGCCGGCACCCTTGCCCAGGGCAAGAGCTAGTTTTGATTTAGCATAAGCTTTTTGAAAGGCGGTGCTCTCAATTACGCTTCTGAGGTTGACCAATCCGAACGAAGTATTGGGGACTTCGATACCCACTATTGATTTCCCGGGTACCGGGGCTTCGATTCTGATGCTTGATGCAGCTAGAGCTAAAGCCAGGTCGCTGGCCAGCGCGCTGATGCGGTCTACTTTAACTCTGGTTTTTGATGTCTCCTCTGTACGAACTTTAATATTGCCGTCTTTATCCCGTTCTCGAATCTCCTTGTATTTGCGGTCCCAGCCGGGCTCGACTCCAAACTGAGTCACAGTGGGGCCGACATTTATCTGGACTACCTTAGTCTCAACCCCATAGCTGGCTAAAGCTTCTTCTATGAGCTGCGCCCGCTTCTCAATCTCGCTCTGGCTTAGCTCCACCTCTGTGGGCTTATCCAAAATGGTGATGGGTGGCAGTTGCCAGCCGCCGGCTGTAAGTACCGGCTGATATTTTCCCGGTTCCCATGCCTCAGGAGCGGGTACTTCGGCAGCTTTTGTAGGTGCTATGATGGGCGCCGGTGCCGCTTCTACCTTGCCAAATTCAATTTCTCTCGGTATCGGTTCTGGTTTAGCTTTGGGAGGACGCTGGCTGGCCTGGCAAATGCCTCGCCAGATGAGTTGGAAGAGTTTGCCTATACCTTTGAATATGTTTGTTATTAGGTGCCACGTCCACCGGGGGACTATGAACAGAATACCCAGGAAAATCAGACCAGCTAGCCGTAGTGCTCCTACAATATAAGAATCGGTGATAATGCTCTTGCCAACTTTGCCACCTAAGGTTGCTTCGCTGGCGATGCCGCTCCCGGGGCTGAAAAAGGCTGATATGCCCCAGGCAGCTAAGGCTAAAGGAATCCCGCCAAGCCACCATTTCCAGTATCTGGTGAAGAGTGAAAACCGCCCGCTTAAGATTATCCAGATTACTACTCCCAGGAATATGGCTGTTAAGGCTAATCCAATTCCGAAAAGCTCGAGCAGACCTTCCCAGGTAGTGATGACCCAGAAGTTTATATTTCCCCAGGTGGTGGTAGCCCAGTTGGCTATGTGCGGCCAGAACCAGTAGATTAGCCCGGCGATGATGAGTACCAGTAACAGCCTCAGTACTGGCCCTAGGTAATTCCTCTTTTTTTTGGTTTTGCCGCTACCTGATTTTTTAGCTGCTTTCTTTTTCTTGGGCATAGTCTGACTACGGAGATTGTTTATTTGTCATTGCTAAGCACTCTCTATACCTCTACAGCTGTGGTGAGAATCATCGGGCGGCGTCGGGTTTGTTCGTAGAAGAACTTGCTCAAGGTATCCTTGACCTTGGCGTTGATGAAGCTCCATTCAAGTGGCCGCCCACCGCTGCGGTCTAAAGCGGCCTTTACCAAGTCTCGTCCTTGTTCCAGTATGGTTTCGCCTTCTTTCATATCCACGAAGCCTCGTGAAACGATATCAGGGCGGCCTACAATTCTAGCTTTGTCTTTTTTGTCGATGGCGACGATTACTACCACAATCCCGTCTCTGGACAGCAGCTTCCGGTCACGGAGGATGACGCTGGCAAGGTCTCCCATAACCAGGCCATCTACGTAGACATTACCTGCCGGGAGTCTACCGACTATTTTGCCCTTTTCACGGTCGAGCTCAAGTATGTTCCCGTTTTCCAGGACGAAGATGTTAGTTTCAGGTATGCCTAAGCTTTTGGCCAGCCTGGCGTGCAGGCTTAAGTGGCGGTATTCGCCGTGGATTGGTGCGAAGAACTTCGGTTTAACCAAGTTGAGCAGAAGTTTCAGCTCCTCCTGGCTGCCGTGCCCGTGAACATGTACTTGAGCTAGTTTCTCATAAATTACATGAGCTCCCTGGCGGAATAGGTTATCAATTGTCCGGTTAACCAGCGCTTCATTGCCCGGGACGGGCGTGGCTGACATGATGACAGTGTCTCCGGGGATAATGCGAACCTGGCTGTTGTCCCGATTGGCAATACGTACCAGGGCTGAAGTCGGCTCTCCTTGGCTCCCGGTGGTTAGAAGGACGACTTTATCGTAGGGGAAACGGTGAATCTCTTCGAAGCGGCGCAGGACATCAGGCGGAGCCTTGAGATAACCTAGCTCCGATGCCATGTGCACTGTGTCTCGCATGCTCCGTCCGATAACAAATACTTGCCGGTTATGTTTAGCAGCAGCGTCAATCACCTGTTGAATGCGGGAGATAAGCGAGGAGAAGGTGGTGATAATCACCCTCCCCGGGGCTTCAGCTATGATGCGTCCCAGCGCTTCGCCAACTACAGTTTCCGATGGTGTATATCCCGGAAGCTCAGCATAGGTTGAGTCGGCGAGAAGAAGCAGGACTCCTTGAGTGCCTAATTGGGCCAGCTTGGCTAATTCGGTAGGTTTGCCGTCGACCGGTGTATAGTCGATCTTAAAATCACCGCTGTGAATCACTGTGCCTATGGGCGTGTCAATACTGAATCCTAGAGAATCTGGAATACTGTGACAGACGGAGAAAGGCTCTATTTTGAAGTTGCCGAGTGAAAACTTAACCCCGGGCTGAATTGTCCTGAGAGTGGCTTTCTTTTCCCACCGATGTTCCTTTAACTTGATGGAAATCAAGCCCTGGGTAAGCTTGGTACCGTAAACGGGCAAATTGAGCTGAGGCAGTATGTAGGGCAAAGCACCGATGTGGTCTTCGTGACCGTGGGTTATGATTATGCCTCGCAGCTTCTCTCGCCTTTCTAGCAAGTAGCTTATATCCGGAATGACCAGGTCAACTCCCAGCATGTCCTCTTCGGGAAACATAAGTCCGGCGTCGATTATGATGATGTCATTGGCAAACTCAATGGCCATCATATTCTTGCCAATTTCACCTAGTCCGCCTAGAGGGATTATCCTGAGTTTCTGTCTGCTCATAATTGTGACCTAGAACAAGCTTAGCTGATGAGGCTCAGCTTCGGCTTCTGTTAGCTTTTCTGCCTGGGCTAAGATTTGGGGTATTTTGAGCATGTCGACTTCAATGATTTTCCGCAGGCTTCCTTGATGGAGAGCCGCTGCCGGATGATACATGGCATAGCAGATAACGTTGTCCTGTTTTCTAGTTTTGCCATGGACCTGGCTGATACTCTGGTTGAGGAAATACTTCGCCATGGAGTAACGACCTAAGGTAACAATCATCTTTGGGTGGATCAATTCTATCTGGCGGGTCAACCATTTGCTGCAGGCTTGAACTTCGCCGGGCAGCGGGTCTCGATTGCTAGGGGGGCGGCATTTGATAACATTAGCAATATAGACCTGTTCGCGTTTCAGGCCGATAGAGGCTAGTAACTCCTCCAAGTATTTCCCTGCTGGTCCAACGAAGGGGCGTCCTTGTTGATCTTCATGCCACCCTGGTGCTTCGCCGATAAAAAGCAGGTTAGTCTTTTCTGGCCCTTCGCCGGGCACTACCCTGGTACGGTGTTTGCCTAGCTCACAGTCTTGGCAGCATTCGATTTCCTTGTACAGCTCGATAAGCGCTGACATCCACGGCAATCATAACATAGCCTTCTTTGCCGGTCAATTCAAATCAGCGCTAAGGTAACACGAAGGACGGTGGAGTCACTACCAATTTTCTCCCAATGTAGCAGTGACCCTTTAGGGTCACTGGGGCGAGGCTAAAGCCTCGCCGCTACATGTTTTATTATTTATTGGTGGGGCATGGCCCCGTGGCGATCTCAGCCGAGGCAGACGTGGTTGCTGTGTGGAGATTGCCACGCTTCGCTCGCAATGACAGAAAAAAGAACCCGCAATGATAAAAGGGAAGAGGCTCGCGATGACAGGTGGCTAGCTGGGCGAGGCTAAAGCCTCGCCGCTACATGTTTTATTTTTAGTGAGGTCAAAGCCCCCACTGGTCAATTCAAATCAGCACTATAACAAGG
This sequence comes from Chloroflexota bacterium, assembly GCA_016865855.1. Classification (GTDB taxonomy): domain Bacteria; phylum Chloroflexota; class Dehalococcoidia; order GIF9; family UBA5629; genus 9FT-COMBO-48-23. The sequence continues at coordinate 6,352 of VGNX01000003.1, forward strand.
CTGATGGCAGCAAAGCAAAAAACCGCTATAGAGATACCTAGAAATAGCCTGTTCCTTGCCATTGAGAAGAGCACGATAGCTACGATGACCTGTATGATAGGCGTCAGCAGGAGAATCAAGATTCCAACACTAATGACAATCGCCGCTGGTATCTGGTCTAGCCGGACTAGCGGCTGAATGTTTTTAGCCCCGGAGATGCTGAGCAAGATGATAAGCCCGATAATAACCAGCGCTAAAGAGACCGCAATGCCCAGCCTGAAACCAAGGCTAACCCAGTTGTTTAAGCGACTTTCATCAAATTTCGTGTTTTCCATAATTTATTTGTCCTGCAAGTTCTATATTACGTTAGCCGTTTTAAGGAACATCAGCAGAGCTGCAAGGAACAGGAAGACGCCGAATATGCGTCTAAGCAATACCCCCCTGGCTCTTTGTGTTAATTCAACACCCAGTCTAGCTCCTACAACTACACCGATGATCAGTGGGGCAACTATAAAGGGGTATATGTTGCCGTAATAGTGGTAAATGAGCGCACCAACTGTTGTTGTGATTGCTATCATAAATGCGCTCGTAGCGATGGCTGCTTTCATCGGTAATCCCATCACCAGGTTCATTACAGGCACTTTGATGATGCCGCCGCCTATGCCGAGCAGGCTTGAGAGGACGCCGGCGAAGAAGCTGGCTCCTAACCCCGCAGGCGTATGGGTCACTTTGTAGGTAACAACCTTGTCCAGATTCTGGTCATAATATGAGTTTGCTAGCGAGCTGGATAAATTATTGGGAGTATTATCCGGAGCAACTGAATTGTCTGCGGACAGAACGTCTTCAGACATGAGGTACCGGCGTACCACCATAGTATAGGCAACGTAAAGGAGGACAAGTCCGAAAAGGGCACTTAATATGGAGGGGGCGATGACAGCTGCAGCCAAACCGCCTATGATAGCCCCGGGGATGGTCGCTGTTTCCAGAAGCAGGCCTAATTTTACATTGGTCAATCGGGCCTTGGTGTAGATGCCGGCAGCGGTGCATGAGTTAGCTACGATAGCTACCAGGCTGCTGCCGATGGCAACGTGTATCGGCAAGTGGAGAGCTAAGGTGAGTATTGGCACGATGAGGACACCACCGCCGACTCCCAGCGCTGAGCCAAGAAGTCCGGCGACTAATCCGGTGCCACCTAATGCCCAGAGGTTTAGTCCGAGGTTTAATTCATTCAATGGTGCCGTTCGACATAGTAGCATCGGGTGCTGTGAGAGGTCAATAAAGGGTTGTGCAGTGTCCAAAATCTTAGCAATACGGTATTATCCGGAAATAACCGGGTTAACTTGCTACGCAGGGTATTTGAGCTTACAATATAGAGACTGTAGAGAACCTGGAGAAACAGACCAGGAGAATCTCTGCCCGATTTAGCTGATTTTGAGCAAACCATATTCAACTTCTGATAACGAAGATTAAAATGAAAGGATTCATCGAAATTTCTCGGGAGCTCTGCAAGGGATGCGAGCTATGTGTCTCCTTCTGTCCTAAGGGCGTGCTCTCGCTCTCAGACAAATTGAATGCCAGTGGCTATCTCCCGGCTGCTCTCAATGATAATGGCGAATGTACAGGATGCGCTGTCTGTGCGTTGGTCTGCCCGGAAGTAGCAATAGAGGTGTATCGTGGCTAAGGTTCTCATGAACGGTAACAGCGCCATTGGCGAAGCAGCCATCAGAGCCGGCTGCCAGTGCTATTTCGGATATCCGATCACACCTCAGAATGAGCTGATCGAATATATGGCTGCTCACTTGAGCAGAAGGAAAGGCTGTTGCTTTATTCAAGCAGAAAGTGAGATTTCCGCTATCAATATGGTCTATGGAGCTAGCCTGGTCGGTGCCAGAGCAATGACATCCTCATCTAGTCCTGGCATCAGTCTGAAGCAGGAAGGGATTTCTTATCTTGCCGCCTGCGAACTTCCGGCAGTTATTGTGAACATGTCCAGAGGTGGGCCAGGGTTAGGAAGCATAGTAGCCGCTCAGTCAGATTATTTCCAGGCTACTAGAGGTGGAGGTCATGGAGATTACAGGACCATAGTTTTAGCGCCTTCATCAGTGCAGGAACTGGCAGACCTCACCCACAAAGCTTTTGACCTTGCCGACAAATACAAAATTCCAGTAATTCTTCTTGGAGACGGCGTTTTGGGCCAGATGATGGAGCCGGTAGAATTCAAACATGAAGCTCCCGCGGAATTGCCAGTCAGAGGTGATGCATTAAGGGGGGCAAACGGACGGCCTAGCAAAATTGTCAAGACATTTACCTCAAACCCTGCTGAACTGGAAGAGATTAATTGGAGTTTATTCAGAAGATATTCTTTAATTAAAAAACAAGAAACCGCCTACGAAACATTCTTGGCGGAAGATGCTAAGTTGATAGTCGTTGCCTTTGGTATAGCAGCCCGTATCGCTAAAGGAGCAATCAAAATGGTGCGGTCAACAGGTCTAAAGGTTGGATTGCTCAGACCAATTACCCTCTGGCCATTCCCTGTTGAAAAAGTCCAAGAATTAACCAAGAAAGTAAAACACTATCTTGTCTTCGAGATGAATATGGGGCAGATGATAGAAGATGTGCAATTGGCGCTGGAAGGCCAAGGTGAAGTTTCTTTTTACGGAAGACCGGGAGGGGTGATTCCCACCCCAAGCGAGGTTGCTCTCGTAATCTCACGCCTTTACCATCAGAAGGGTTTGAAGTAGATAAATGAAAAAAATATATACCCGCCCGAAGTCACTAAAAACAAATCCGTTTCACTATTGTCCGGGATGTGGGCACTCTGTTGTTCACAGGCTTGTCGCTGAAGTTATCGACGAACTGAATCTCCAGAATAAAACCATCGGTATCCCACCACCGGGATGTTCGGTTTTCGCCTATAACTATTTTGATGTAGATATGGCAGAATCGGCACACGGTAGAGGGGCAGCTGTAGCTACAGGTATCAAGCGTGCCTTCCCTGAGACAATCGTCTTTACTTACCAGGGAGATGGTGACCTTGCCGGTATCGGCACCGCTGAGACTATACATGCTGCCAACAGAGGGGAAAATATAACCACCATTTTTGTCAACAACGCCGTCTACGGAATGACTGGTGGGCAGATGGCTCCTACCACCCTTTCTGGGCAGAAGACCACTACCACCCCTTACGGACGAGATGTAGCACTGGAAGGATATCCCATAAAGATGAGTGAGATTTTAGCCTTGATCGAGGGCGCGGTATATATTGAGCGGGTTGCAGTTAACTCCCCGGCCAATATTAGGAAAGCCAAGAAAGCCATTCGCAAAGCCTTCCAGGTGCAAATTGACCATCTCGGTTTCTCCATGGTGGAAATACTCTCCCCTTGCCCCACGAATTGGAAGATGAGCCCTTTGGAATCATGGCAGTGGATTGATAAAGAGATGACTAAGGAATTTCCTCTGGGTGTCGTAAAAGATAGGCCTGGGAGAGCAGATGCTGATTAAGGCAATCATCGCAGGTTTTGGAGGTCAGGGGGTACTATCGATGGGCCTTAATTTAGCCCAGGCAGCACTGCTCGAAGGCAAGCATGTGACCTACTTACCCTCCTATGGCGCTGAGGTTCGCGGCGGCACCGCCAATTGCACAGTGGCCATATCAGACGACGAGATTGCATCTCCAGTTGCTTCGGAGCCGGAGTTTATTATCGCCATGAATCAACCTTCTGCACTTAGATTTCAAAATCAGATTCAATCGGGTGGCCTATTCTTTATCAATTCCTCCCTGGTAGAAGCTGAGATCTCAAGGGGTGATATTAGCATCGTTAGCGTTCCGGCGAATAGTATTGCAGAAAAATTGGGGAGCCCAAAAGCTGCTAACATGATTATGTTGGGGGCATTCACCAAGAAAAGCGGCTTGGTTTCACTTTCCAGTTTATTCAAAGGATTAAAGTATACTCTAGGGAAGAAACAAGAACTACTCGCTATTAACGAAAAAGCCCTAAGGGCAGGATATGACCTATTCTAATAATTAGGTTACTGCTTTCGGTTGCTGGCTGTATTAACCGAGAACTTGTGGAAATCAAAATCATTGGCATGCAATATTTAATTGGGGAGTAACTTATGTTTGTAAAACAGATTTCAATCAGTCTGGAAAATGTGCCGGGTAAGTTTTTGGCCGTGAGCGAATGCTTGGGGAAAGAGGGGGTTAATATCAGGGCTATCTCAGTAGCTGACACAGCAGATATCAGTACCGTGAGATTTGTCACGGACAACCCAGGAAAAACCGCCAACGTACTGAGAAGCCATGACTATCCTGTGAAGGAAACCGATGTACTAGCAGTGGAAGTCCCTGATCATCCCGGTGGTCTTATAGCAGTACTTAAACCTCTACGAGACGCAAATATCAATGTCCTCTATTTCTATCCCTATCTCGGCAGGGGAGAAAGCGGACAGCCGATAGTTATTGTCGGCGTGGACAAAACTAAAGAGGCGTTAGAGGCTTTGAAAAAGAATTGGGTTCATACCTTTGGGGAAGAGATTTATTCGCTGTGATTCTCAATGCGCGCTTGTGGGCATAGCCGACATTACATCCTTTTGCGGGGGGTGAAGCCCGGCCCTTATAGTCCGCTAGTGCTCACCACCATCGAATGAAATGGTGAATTAAATTCTGCGCAGGTGCAATTTTACCCAGATGGTTCTGGGTTCGAGTGTATTCATTAATACAATCAACGGACTATTCTGGGCTCTATCCAGACTGACTTATGAGAATTGTGTACATCCGGCGAAGTATTTATGTCCATAGTAAAATATCAATTTTTCCCGGCAATACTTGAGAGGTCTATGTCAAATGAATTGAGTTTATTATCATACGACGCATTTATACAACCTAGGTCGTACCTTTTACCCGTCTGTATTTCGCCAAACCACACACAAAAATTGACCTGCCCCAAATAATTGTACCACTTATTAAGTTACAGTTGTCGGTATTGAGCTTGCCCTTATAACGCCCCCCCACGATGTCCATACCCTTACGGCATTCATCAACTATGGACATTGGGTCGACCCCAGCATCGACTTTCTCACATACCAGCTTCTTTACTTTCTCCTCATCCAAATCAGCCAAAGCATGAGTTAATTCCGACATATTTTCCTTCTTCATTAGCTTTATACAGCTTCTTATCCCATACCTAACTTTTCACTTAGTGAACCGGGGCGGCCTCTTTTCTAAAAACGCCTGAATGCCTTCATTCACCTCATCCGAGAGCATAAGCCTTTCCACAAGCTCTGGCTCGCATGGATACAGGTCAGCCATCCTGGCTAGCGATGCCGCGTTGACAATCTTCTTGGTTATCCTTGTAGCCAGAGGGCCCTTGGTAGCAATTTTCTGCACCAGCTCTTTACACGAACTCATCAACTGTTCTGGAGGCACAACCTTGTTCACCAGCCCTATCCTCAGCGCCTCATGAGTGTCAATGTTATCGCAGGTCATAATCATCTCTTTAGCCCTCGCCGGCCCTACCAAGGCAGTGAGGCGAGGAGTAGCTCCCCAGGTGAAAAAGATGCCCAGGTTAGTCTCAGGCACGCCGAGAACAGCATTCTCAGAGGCAATTCTGAAATCACAGTTCATAGCCAGGCAAAGCCCCGCCCCCACACAGGCACCATTGATAGCGGCTATGGTCACCTGCTCCAGGCTTTCCATAGTCTGCATAAAATCGTGCCCAAACAACTGCCACAATCTTTCATTCGCCAGCTCAGGCCTGGCATATCTTTCTGCCATTGACTTCTTGGTAAATTCGGCGCCGACAGAGAAAGCTCGTCCTGCCCCGGTGAATATCACAAAACGCGTTTTCTGGTCTCCCCTGAGTTCGGCAAACAAATCCTTCAGCTCCAGCATTATCTGCGCATTCAAGGCATTCAATATCTCAGGGCGGTTCAAGGTAACCGTAGCCATATTACCAGATTTTTCCACCAGCAATGTTTTATATGGCATCTTCACCTCCGTTGCTACGAGCATTGAGAATATCTATCTGCACCCAGCTTATCAACTTTCCCCAAAAGGCGGATGAAAGCCTACGAGCCTAAAATCCTGGCGGCAGCTTCAGCAATACCGACAAAACCGCCCGGTACAACACCTAAAAGCAGGACAAAGAGGCAGCAGAGTAATAAAGCAGTGCGCAGTGCCCATGACGAAGGCACCTTTTCCTCCGAGGCCGGAGCTCCTAACCACATCACCTTCACCACCCTCAGATAGTAGAAAGCTGAGACACAGCTGTTTATCACAGCCACAATAACCAGCCACAGCAAACCGTGCTGCACCGCCCCACTGAAAATATAGATTTTAGCAATAAGCCCTGCAGTCGGCGGCAAGCCAATCAAAGAGATTAAGCAAAAACTCAAGGCCAGAGCCATGAGCGGTGCCCGCTTACCCATCCCGGTGTAATCATCGATCACATCGCTATCAATCTTGTTGGATATAGCTATGACCGCAATGAAAACCCCAAGGTTAGTAACAGCGTAGCTCATGAGGAAGAATAGCAGCCCGCTTTGCCCCAAAGCATCATTACCTGCCGCCATCCCAACGGTTGCTAACCCCACCATAAGGTAGCCAGCCTGAGCTATGCTGGAATAACCGAGCATGCGCTTTATGTTAGTTTGAACGATAGCTACGATATTCCCTACAGTCATCGTTATAGCACTCAAAATGGCAAACAGCATGCCCCAGTTAAGGCTAAGCCAGTCGGGAGAACCAAGAGCGCCAAAGAAGACACGGAGAATAACAGCAAAGCCTGCAGCTTTACTGGCTACAGAAAGATAGGCGGTAATCGGCGTCGGCGCACCTTCATAAACATCAGGTACCCACATCTGGAAAGGAAAACAGGCAATCTTGAAGCCAAAGCCGGCAGCCAAAAGGATAATGCCCAAAAGCAAAGCTGGATTATTCAGTAGGCCAGCACCAGGCATCCCCTGAACAAAATCGGCAATACACACCAGGCAAGTCCTTCCCGTAAAACCGAAGACTAATGCCATGCCATAAAGAAGCACCGCCGAGGCGACAGCGCCTAGAAGTAAGTATTTCAGTCCTGCCTCGGTTGACTTCTGGTCCTTAAGAAAGCTGGCCAGCACATACAGCGAGATGCTGCTCAATTCCAAAGCCACATAGATAGTAATCAGGTCGGCTGCTGCTACCAGCAGCATCATACCTACAGCTGAGATGAGCACTAACGCATAATACTCGCCCTGAAATCTCGCAAATTTGCTCACATAGTCCTGAGAGGCTAGGATAATCAGGCCAGCTGCTACCAAAACCAGTAGCTTGAAGAAAAGAGCAAAGTTGTCAACCGCCAGCATGCCGTAGAAAATAGCAACACTGGGTGCTCCCCACATCGCCACCGTAAAACCAGCAGAAACTATTACGCCAGCTATGCTGACAGCAGCCAGAACCTTCTTCTGCTTGATAAACAAGTCCAGCAGAATCACCACCAAGGCAAAACCCAAAAGACTGAGTTCCGGTGCCAATAAGCGAAGCTCACCAACTATCATCAGCTACCTCTTTACTTGTCACCCTAAACCTCTTTACCTGTCACCTTGAACCTCCTACCTGTCACCCTGAACCTCCTACCTGTCACCCTGAACATCCTTACCTGTCACCCTGAACCTCCTACCTGTCACCCTGAACATCCTTACCTGTCACCCTGAGCGATAGCGAAGGGTCTCGAAGCTATATGAAATTTTTCAACAGGTTTGCTCTGAGCCAGATTCTTCGGTCGCTCCGCTCCCTCAGAATGACAGGCAGAATTGGCAAATAATGTCATCATCTAAACCATCCCAGCTAATTTAAGCAGTTTCTTGGCATCCTCGTGTATATCTTCCCAAATCCGGTCAAGCTCGTCTTTCTTTACCCATAAAGCTTCACCAACATCACTATTTACCTTAAGTTCACCACCAACCAGCTTGACTATATAGTCGATATAGACTACATGCAGGCTGACTTCGCCCGCCGACTTCACAATCCGGTCGAAGGCTGACAAGGGTTTGACCAATTCTATCTCTAGTCCTGTCTCCTCCTTAACCTCACGCTTTATACCCTCACCAATTGTCTCCCCCAACTCCAGTTCACCACCGGGGCAAATCCACTTTCCCTGCCAAAAACCACCTCTCTCCGGCTTATGTTTCACCAACAGTATTCTGCCCTTGTCATCCTCAATAACCGCCCCCACCGCTACCATTATTCGAGAAGCTATAGCCTACCTCCACTTCTGCAAGGATACACTCCAGGTTTCCCCCTCCCTCTAACTCCCTCCCGCCAGGGGAGGGAGAACGTCAACCCTCTCCCTCGACGGGAGAGGGAAGGGTGAGGGTGAATTTCAGACAAGTCTAGAGACCTGTCACCACATTGTTGCCACATTCTCGTCACAAACCTACTAATTTCATTATCGGCTCAACCCCCAGCTTAATGACATCAGTGAGAATGGCTGGATAGATGCCGACGAGCATAATTGCACCGACAAAAGAAAAAATGCATACTTTTTCGATATTGTTAGCATCAGGTACGCCACTGAACTTATCCAACGGCGGACCATAGAACACTCGCTGCAACATCCATAGAATATAGCCAGCAGTTAAGACAATCCCAAAGACACCCAGAATGGTGTACAGACGGATGCCTTCAACGGCTGCACTGGAGTAGCTCCCCACGAAGGTAATAAACTCAGCAGCAAAGCCGCTTGTGCCCGGCAAACCTAACGACGCCAAACCGGCGATGCTGAAAACAACCACAATAACAGGCATCTGCCGGGCTAGCCCGCCTAAGTTGTCGAGATTACGCTCATGAGATTTATCGTAAACCAGTCCCACCATGGCGAAGAGAAGCCCGGTGATAATGCCATGGCTGAACATCTGCAAAGTAGCGCCAGTCAAACTTACCTGACTCAAAGCAAAGATACCAAGAAGCACATACCCCATGTGGCTGACGCTACTGTAAGCGATCAGCCGCTTCAAATCCTTCTGCCGTAAAGTGACCGCTGCACCATAGAGCACACTGACCACGGCAAAAGCCACCAATAACGGAGCATAGTGCAGGGCAACCTCAGGGAAAATGGTTACGCAAAGCCGGATCATCCCATAGCCACCCATCTTCAGCAACGCCCCGGCCAGAATCACGCTCACCGCCGTCGGAGCATCCGTATGGGCATCAGGCAACCAGGTATGCAGCGGAACCACCGGCAACTTAATGGCAAAACCAACCAGCAACAAGAAGAACATGGCCGCCAACGGGATAAATGGTCTAGCTGCAGCCAGACCTGCCAACTCCATCATATTCAGGCTGCCAGTGGTGAAATAAATGCTTAAAATGCCAGCCAGCATCATGGCGCTGCCGACCAAGGTATATATCACGTACTTGATAGCTGAATACTCTTTTCTGCCGCTGCCCCAGATTGAAATAAGGAAATACATTGGGATAAGCTCTAATTCCCAGAAAAGGAAGAACAAAACAAGGTCTAAAGAACAAAAGACTCCCAGTATGCTCGTTTCCAAGAGCAACAACCAGATGAAATATTCTTTGGGCCTCAATTTAATATTCCATGACACCAGCACCGCCAAGACGCCAAGGAAAGTCATCAGTATCACCAGAGGCAAGCTTAGGCCATCAACACCAAGATGGTAGAAAGCATTGATTGCCGATATCCAGGGGAGCTTTTCCTCAAACTGAATTTGCCCAATAGCACCGGCAGAACGGTCGAAAAGACAGAAGACGACCAAGGACAAGGCAAAGGAAGCCAAGGTGAAAGCCAGAGCTACAAGCTTTATCGTCCTTGGCTGTGGCTTAGGCAATAAGGCAATAATTACAAGCCCGACTACCGGGAGGAAGACTATAGTCGTTAGATAATTGAAACCCAAGTCCATTTACCTCATATTCACTTGTCACCCTGAGCGACAGCGAAGGGCCTCCAGATTCTTCGCTTCGCTCAGAATGACATAGAAACCTCTAAACATTCTCCTTTATCTTAACCAAATAGGTAAAAACAGACTGCTATTGCTATCACACCTATTGCGATAGCTATGCCATAGGCCTGCAACTGCCCTGTCTGCGCCCGCCGCATAACTCCACTTGCCTCAGCGGTGCCGCTGGCGACACCATTCACCGCACCATCAACAACACGAGAGTCAAAGACGCTGAGCGCCGCAAAAATCCCGTCAACCAGAACCCTGACCACAATCACTCTCTCATAAAGTTCATCAATCCAATATTTTCTATAAAATAGGCTGTAAAAAGGTTTAAAAACCCTACCCACAGCTTCAGCCGACAGCCACTTAGCACTGTACATGGCATAAGCCAGGAAAATACCTAGACCAGCCACCAGCAACGATATCAAAGGCAACGGACGTGCCAGCACACCGAAGAAACCTGCAACAAAACTAGGCACTTCAGCATTTCCACCATGACCTAGAAACTGGCCGAATGAGCCGGTAACATTGAGCCATCCAGAAACAACCGACAAAGCAGCCAGAATGACCATAGGAACAACCATTACCGCCGGTGATTCATGAAGCTTTCCGCCTCTATGCCCGCTGTGGCTTGATACAGCTCCACCTCGGTACTCGCCACCAAAAGTAAGGAATACGGCTCGGAACATATAGAAAGCCGTCATAAATACGGTAATCATGGCTAGGTAGAATAGTATCGGATTATTGGTGAAGGAGTATGCCAGGATTTCATCTTTGCTCCAGAAGCCAGCAAGCGGCCAGATACCGGCAATACTCAATGAAGCGATAAGAAAAGTAACAAAAGTCCATGGCATTGCCTTGCGCAAGCCACCCATCTCCCGCATGTCAAAAGTTCCCGTGCTATGGTTGACACTACCGGCACCTAGAAACAGGAGTGCTTTGAAGAAAGCATGATTGAACAAGTGAAAGATGCCGATGGCGATGCCACCAACACCCAGACCAAGCATCATATAACCTAGCTGGCTTATCGTGGAATACGCCAAGACACGCTTGATGTCAGTCATTACCAGACCCATGCTGGCAGCAAAAATAGCTGTGAAGCCTCCGATAATTGCTACCGTAATCAAAGCCACTGGAGAATGCTCAAACAGTGGGAAAAGACGAGCCACCAAGAAGACTCCGGCAGCCACCATCGTCGCCGCATGTATGAGGGCACTGACCGGTGTCGGACCTTCCATGGCATCAGGCAACCAGACGTGTAAGGGGAACTGCGCTGATTTGCCAGCAGCCCCTGAGAAAACACCGATGGCCGCCCAAGTTAAAGTTGTCCCAGCCAGAGCGCCAGCTACAGCTAAGCCATGCAACTGCTCAATATCGAAGGTTCCCGTATGGTAGAAAAGCAAAAGTATAGCCGCCAGAAAACCGAAGTCACCAAAGCGAGTAACTATGAAAGCCTTCTTGGCTGCATTGGCAGCAGAAGGCCGATGAAACCAAAAGCCGATGAGAAGATAAGAGCCTAAACCGACACCTTCCCAGAAGAGAAAAAGAAAAGCAAGGTTATCAGCCATAACCAGGCCCAACATGCAGGCGGTGAAAAGAGACATAAAGGCAAAATAGCGATGGTAGCCGGGGTCACCGTGCATATAACCTTGAGAATAAATTTGAATCATCAGACTGACAAAGCTAACCACCACCAGCATTACAGCAGTCAGAGAATCAACTATTAGCCCGATATGAACATTTAGATCACCGACCACCATCCACTGTATATCAGGTATGTCCAGCTTATGGCCGGGAGCAGCCAAAACCTCAGCCAGCACCCAGAAGGAAAAGATACAGGAAATGCCGATAGCTCCAATAGTTACATAACCACTGACTTTGGGGCGATTATTTAAGAAAGGCCGGAGAATAAAGGAAATAACGATAAGTGAGAAGAAGGGTAACAGAAAGATTAGCCACGGAACTTGATGCGGCATTAGAGTCTCCTCAAGACCTCCTCGACAACATGTTCCTTCTCCTGGGACACAAGGATACGGTAGCTAGCCAATTCGCCGCTGCCTGGCTTTTTCTCTCGGTCAGGCAGAATCCGCGTCGGTATTCCCTCACCCTCAAAGAATTCCTTCCACATCTCAGCTATTATCAAATTAGGTGCGCTCTTAACCTGAACCCACATATCCTAGTTCACTACCTAAGGCTGTTTATTGTCATTGCGAGGAGCACAGCAACGTGGCAATCCCCAGAGATTGCTTCGCTCCGCTCGCAATGACGGGCAGGAATTACTAAACGCTCTACCATTTCATCAAGTCGAATTTGTCAACATCAACAGATTCGCGACTGCGATAAATAGCGATTATTATAGCTATACCAACGGCAGCCTCAGCCGCAGCCACCACGATGACAAATATGGCAAATATCTGCCCGGTAAGAAACATTGGCACAACATAACGGGAAAAAGCAACCAGAGCGATATTCACTGCATTGAGCATAATTTCAATGCACATCAAAATGACTACAGCATTACGCTTAGCCAGAACTCCGTACAACCCGATGGAGAAAAGAACCGCTGATAAGACAAGGTAATGTTCTAATCCAACGGACATTTCTATTTCTCCCTTATTAGCACAATGGCACCCAGTACCGCTGCCAAGAGCAACACTGCTGTAATTTCCACAGGCAATATAAAGCCGCCTTCGCCAAACAGGCTTAAACCTATAGCCGCTGTTGTCGGTTGCTGAGGTGGCTCACCGCTCGTTTCCCATTTGGTACTCATCACAGTGAAAACCAGTGTCCCTAAAAGCAGCAAGCTCACTACCAAGGCAGGAATGCGCAGCTTCCCTGATGGACTACCGTGCCAGACTTCGCGTGTAAGCATGATGGCGACGATAATCAATATTGAGATAGCTCCCACATAAATAAGAATCTGCACAACCGCCAGGAAGTCTGCATAAAGAGTTATATAAATCACAGCTATAGTTAAGAAAAGCAGGACTAGTGAAAGAGCCGCCCGAAAGACATCACGCAAGATAACTACAGCCAATGCTGCGCCGACAGTCACGGCTGCCAATATCCAGAAGACGATATCAAACACCACGGCCTCTCTTCTTGCTCAGTCCCAGCCAGCTCAATTTCTGCCCACCTTCCTCCTTATCCCAGTAGATGAGCAGGCTCTGCTTAGGCAGACTTGCCTCAATTCTTGGTCGAGCATAACCACTGGGCTGCCTGACATCAGATAACTGAAGCTCCTCTTTGCTCAAAACAAGTTGTTTACGTCTATGCTGCGCCCGCTCGTAGCTAATACCCATAGCCAACGCATCAAAGGGGCAAGCCTCGACACATAAGCCACAGAACATGCAACGTCCCGTATCTACCTCAAACTTATCAACCACGTAATTATTCTTGTCACCTACATGAGTAGCAATCTCAATATTTCCCTGAGGGCAACTCTTGGCACAGGTAGCACAGCCAGTACATTTGTCTGGATACCACACTAGCTCGTTGCCTCTTATGCGCCTTGAGACAATCAGCTTCTCCTCAGGATATTGCACAGTTATAGGGGCACGAAACAGGTGCTTGAAGGTTACCGCCATCCCCTTAGCTATGCCGATTCCATATCTCTCAAACTTCAACTCGGCCGCCTCCTAAAGTAAACAGCTTCGACCACAACAAGACTAGCACACCAGCAAAAACGAAGTTCACTGCCACCATTAACCATGGCGTAATTCCTGACAGCCATAGTACCTCGGCAGCAACGATAAACAGGTTGATTATCGCCATAGGCAGTAGGCCCTTCCAGGCAAAAGCCATTAACTGGTCCACACGCAATCTGGGAAGTGTACTGCGCATCCACACGATAACGAAAAACACCGCCATGACCTTAATTACGAGCCATATAATCGGCGGCAACAACGGCCCTTGCCAGCCACTCAGGAACAGGGTAGCAATAATACACGAATAAGCTAGAGCATGGCCATATTCACCGAGATAAAACATGGCAAACTTCATTCCGGAATACTCAATGTGGTAGCCAGCGACGATTTCAGAATCAGCTTCGAGAAGGTCAAACGGGCTGCGGTTCATCTCAGCAACCGTCCCCAGGAAAAAGATAACAAAGCCCAGAGGCTGCAGTAAAAGGAAGGGGATTTTCTGTGAGGCTACAATCTGTGTCATCGACAGCGATCCAGACATCAACACCACACCTAGAATCGCTAGAACCACTGGCAACTCATAGCTCACCATCTGGGCTACTGCCCTCAGAGCTGATATCAAGGCATATTTGTTATTGGATGCCCAACCCGCCATGTATATGCCAACTGCAGATATAGAACTGATTGCCACTACATAAACCACGCCTACATTCAGATCAGTTAGGATGGCACGTTCACCGAATGGCACTACAGCGAAAATCATCAACACCGGCACAAAGACAATAACCGGCGCCAGCCAGTGAATCACCTTATCACTCTTGGCCGGCACAATATCCTCCTTCAACAATATCTTCACAGCGGTAGCAATCGGCTGGAAAATCCCCTCCGGCCCAAGTCGGTTGGGGCCCAGACGAACTTGAAACCGGCCCAGCAACCGCCGCTCATACCAGATAAAGACTATAACCATGGTCAAGACGAAACCGAGAACAACCACTATGCCGACTATGGCTGGCACAATGTAAGCTGCCCAACCCGGCCAGATACTACCTAACCATAACTGAAATTGTTCCAGCAGCGTCATTACCTGTCTACCTCTCCCAGACAGACATCTATGCTGCCAAATATAATTATTAAGTCAGCCACTTTCCAGCCAACAACCATGTCTTTCAAGGCAGTCAGATTCATCAGCGCCGGTGGACGCATATGAAACCTGTAAGGGGCAATAGAATTATCGCTCACCAGATAGAAGCCAAGCTCGCCTTTGGGTCCCTCTATATGCCCATAGACCTCGCCGACCGGCGGCCGTAACAACTGAGGTACTTTGGCACAAATCTCGCCTTCCGGCAACTGGGCTATTGCCTGCTCTAAAATGTGCACGCTTTGCCTCATCTCCTGCATCCTTACCCAGTATCGGTCATAACAATCGCCAACCGTGCCCACGGGTATTTCAAAGTCAAAGCGGTCATAAATAGAATACGTATCAGCTCGACGAATGTCCCATTTAACGCCACTGGCGCGAAGCACTGGCCCGCTGGCCGCAGTATTTATCGCCGTGTCTTTCGGCAAAATGCCAACTCCTTTAGTCCGTGCTAATAAAACCTCGTTCTGAGACAAAAGCTGGTCATACTCATCGATAAATCCTGGCATCTCAGCCACAAACCTCTTCAAAGCTGGCAAGAATTCTTCAGGGATGTCATGGCTGACGCCACCAATACGCATATAGTTATAGGTAAGTCGCTGACCGCAAACCATCTCAAATAAGTCCAAGAGCTTTTCCCGCTCCCGCCACATATACAATACCGGCGTCATCATAGCTCCAAGGTCATTAAGGAAAAAACCGATAGCCATAAGGTGGCTAGCAATACGCATCGTCTCAGTCATGATAATCCTCAGGTACTCAGCCCGCTCCGGAACCTCTATCCCCACCAGCTTCTCCACCGCCAGCACATAGGCGAAATTGTTCGTCATCGAAACTAGATAATCAAGCCTATCGGTAAATGGGATATTCTGAGTGTAAGTTCGCCCTTCAGCTAATTTCTCAATCCCACGGTGGAGATACCCGATAACAGGCTCCACGTCAACAACCACCTCACCATCAAGGGTGACCCTCATACGAAAGACGCCATGAGTAGATGGATGCTGCGGACCCATATTAAGGATAAAAGGCTCAGTCCTTATCGCCATCTCAGAGATAATCCCTCCGCAACGGATGTCCAACAAAACCTTCCCAGAGCAACAAACGTTTCAAATTAGGATGACCTTCAAAGATTATACCCATAAGGTCATAGGCTTCTCGCTCTTGAAAATCAGCCGCCCGCCATAAGCTGACCACTGAAGGCACTGCAGGCTTATCCCGGTCATAGCACCTGGTCTTTAAAACCACACTGTGGTTATGCTTCAGTGAAATCAAATGGTAAACAACCGCAAAATAGTCCATGTAGTCAACAGCAACAAGATTGGTAAGATAGTCGAAATCAAGCCCCGGCGTATTCTTCAGAAATTCCGCCACCTGATAAAGAGACTTGCTCGTGACAACGACAGCTGCCTTATCAGCAGCGGCAATAGAGCCAGGAAACCTCTTAGCTATCTTCTTGGCTACTTCCTCACCATTTAAGGCTTTGGTCACGCTTTCTTTATGCTCTCCCTGATGATTTTCTCGTGTATCTTCCTTATGCCATGAAGCAACCCCTCAGGCCGAGGCGGACAACCGGGCACATAGACGTCAACTGGGATTATGCGATTAATCCCAGGGACAACGCTGTAGGATTCTCTGAACGGCCCACCACTAATCGCGCACTGCCCCATAGCTATGACCCATTTGGGCTCCGGCATCTGCTCATAGACTAATTTCACTGCCGGCGCCATCTTCCAAGTAAGCGTTCCGGCAACAATCATCAAGTCAGCCTGGCGCGGTGACCAGCGAAATATGTCCATGCCGAAGCGAGCAATATCAAAACGCGAAGCTGCCGCACCGATCATCTCAAAAGCACAGCAGGCCAACCCAAACATGAGCGGAAATAGTGACCGCGACCGTGCCCAATCAAGCACATAGTCCACCGTAGTAATAAGAACGTTCCGCCTTATCTCCTCATCAAGCCACTTGTCAGGGTCAGGTATCGGCTGCTGGGAAGCTTCCATCAGCGAGTTGATCTTCAAGCCCTCAGCTATATCAATCTCTTTCAAGGGCATGACTCCGTATCCTTCTATTTCCACTCTAGAGCCCCTTTAAGCCAGGCATAGATATATCCCACCATAAGGATGACGAAGAAAACAGCTACCGCAATCAGCCCAAACAAGCCCAGCCCTTTAAGATTAACCGCCCAGGGATACAGAAAAACAGTTAACACGTCGAGCGCAACGAAAAGAACAGCAAAGAAGTAATAGCGGAAGTTATATTGAACCCAGGTCTTGCCGATAGTTTCCATGCCACACTCATAGGTGGAAGTCTTGGCTGGATTGCTTTTCCTGGGTACGATCTTGAAAAAGCTAAGTGTCAGAGGCAGAAGCAGAGTAGTAACCGTGAACAGAATACCTACGATAAGGAGTATCCCGATGTAACCGAAATCTGCTAACAAGTAGTCAGGCCTCACTATCTCGTTACCCATGAAAAACGAGGTTTTTCATGGGTACTAAAATGCCGTCTGAAAGTATAGCACACACACAAAAGAAAGGGCAAAGCTTGACTGTAGTACCCCCGCATGTCACCCTGAGCGACAGCGAAGGGACTCTAGATTCTTCGCTCCACTCAGAATGACAGGTAGGATTTCCAAGGAGCAAGCTTGACTATAGAATAAGTCAATGTATAATATGCTGACAAAGGTTCTGGACAATGCGAATTACCGGTGGTATTGCTAAGGGGCAACAATTGAAGGTGCCCAAGAACGATTTAGTTCGCCCAACAACAGACAGGGTGAGAGAAGCCATCTTTTCCATTCTTGCATCACTCACTAGTCACTGGTCTCGAGGGCTAGACTTGTTTGCTGGCACCGGCGCCCTGGGTATCGAAGCCTTAAGCCGCGATGCGGAGTGGGTCGACTTCGTTGACCAACAACCCAAAAGTTGTGCTATCATTAAACAGAATTTGTACAAGGTCGGATTTTCACAAAAAGCTCATGTCTACTGCTGCAGTGTAGCTAAGGCCCTTACCTTTCTTGACAGCAAATATGATATTGTATTTATGGATCCACCTTACTCAGACCCGTCAATAAATCATGTTGCAATGCAATTGGCCAATTCAAAAGTCATAGATGACAAATCTCTAATCGTAATCTCCCACGCTTCCCGCTTTCCACTACAACAAAGTTATGATGGCCTATCTCTAATCAAAGAAAAACGGTATGGTGACACCTGCATTTCGATATACCGCAAGGAGGTTAAACATTGACTGTTGCTATCTATCCCGGCAGCTTTGACCCTATAACTCATGGACACATCGATATCATCAAGCGGGCATCATCAATATTCGATGAGTTAATCGTCGGTGTTTATGACAGGCCTGAGAAACGACTTCTTTTCTCTACCGAAGAACGAGTGCGGATGGCCCAGCAAGCGATAGCTCATCTGAAGAACGTCCGAGTCCAATCTTACTCTAGCCTTACAGTTGATTTCGCTAAGAAGGTGGGCGCGCAGGTTATGGTCAGAGGGCTGCGGATGAGCTCCGATTTTGAACGAGAGTTTGAGATGGCGATGATGAACAAAAAGCTGGCACCTGACCTTGAGCTGGTCTGTTGCATGGCAAGCTTGCAGTATCAATTCCTCAGCTCCAGCCTGCTCAAGGAAGTAGCTCAACTGGGAGGTTGCCTCGAGGAGATGGTGCCAGACCACGTTGCTGCTGCCTTGAGGGGAAGGTTCGCCCCAGAGGCTTGTCCCCCCTCAAGAAAGGGGGTATCACGCTGAGACAATGAGCAAAAAAAACTACAATTAAGAGCAATATATAACAAAATCTAAGGAGGTTAACTTAAAAAATGGCGTACAAAATCACTGATGAATGCATTAACTGCGGCGCCTGCGAGCCGGAATGCAAGAACGAAGCTATCAAAGAAGGGGAGCCAATATACGTAATCGACCCCGCTAAGTGCACTGAATGCATTGGCTGGTTTGCATCACCTAAATGCGTTGAGGTATGCCCAGTAGATTGTTGTGTTGCTGACCCTGCCCATAAGGAAAGCCGTGAACAGCTGCTGGATAAGTGGAAGAAACTTCACCCCGGCAAAACCCCAGAAGCTACATAATCAAAATCTCAGAAATATAAATTATCTTAAAGAATTAAGCCAGCAATCCTTGTCATTCTGAGCCCAAAGGGCGAAGAATTTCATAGCCTTCTCAGAGCCTACCCTGAGTGAGATTCTTCGCGGAGCCTCTCCTGAGCTAGATTCTTCGGGCGCTTCGCTCTCTCAGAATGACAAAGGGCGAAGGGCTCACAAGCTGTCCGAAAATGTAGTCCCGACCCTTTAGGGTCGGGCTCCCGAGGCTAAAGCCTCGGAGCTACATGTTTAATGTGTATCACCAATGAGCTATAATTTTTCCCACAAAGTGGGAGAGACAGATTGCCAGTTAGAGTTTTCGGACAGCCTCCTCAGAATGACACAAGACAATGATGTCACAAAAGTACATCTGGGATATCATGAATGCTTACCATCGACTATGACCTCATAGGAATTAAGGATGGTGAGCGAGTCCTAGATGTTGGCTGCGGCGAAGGCAGACACAGCTGGGAAGCATGCAAGCGAAATGATTGCCTGGTTTGTGCCTTGGATATCGAAGAGGTGGACCTCAAGAAGGCACATTACGCCCTTTATCTCATGGAACAACAGGGCGAAACCAAGGGAAAATGGCTTTTACTTAAGGGAGACGTAACAAGCCTCCCCTTCAAAGATGCCTCTTTTGATAAAATCATCTGCTCTGAGGTTCTGGAGCACGTCCCCGACGACATTCAAGGTATCAGGGATCTGGTGAGAGTGCTGAAAGACGATGGCACGCTTGCCGTCAGCGTCCCATCGTATCTACCTGAAACTATTTGCTGGAAATTATGCCGCATGTACCATGACCGCCCCGGAGGTCACATCAGAATATACAAATCCAGCGAAATCATCTCTAAGCTACAACAAAACAACCTAGCCATCTATGCCGTCCGCCGCAAACATGCCCTACATTCCTTCTACTGGATATCCCGCTGCCTCTTCGGGGTAAACAACGAAAAGGCTATAATCCCTTCTCTTTACTACAAATTCCTAGTGTGGGACATAAATAACGAAAGGTTACCTGTCCGCCTGCTCGATAGCTTCCTTAACAACTTCTTCTCCAAAAGCCTAGTCCTTTATGCCCGCAAGGCTCAGAATCCTGACCACAACCTCTGAGAGAGTCACACTCTCCCTAAAAGGGAGAGTGTTGGGGTGATGGTGAAATTGTAGGGACAGACCTTCAGGTCTGTCCGAGGCGAATTTCGGACAGGTTTAAAAACCTGTCCCTACATTGCTTTTGGAGTGCTCCACCTCTCAATTTTTAGGCTTACATCTCAATATAACAACGTCACTGAGAGAAGGAAGTCGCCGAGCTACTCCATCCAGCGAATTTAATATGGCGAGCGATACGCCTTTGGGACACTTAGCCAGAAACATGCCCCACCACGGAAGCCCAAAAAGCAACGACACTCCGGTAGCTCGTTCTATCGCAAGATAGCCATTCACCAGCCGCCTGAGAAATGAATAATCGAATTTATGTATATGGTCAGGCGGCACTTCCCACGGCATCCTACCTTCCGGGGCTTTGAAACCGAGCTTCTTCCTGAAGAACCATACCATTTTCCCTAGCTTAAAGCCAAGGCTTTCAAAATTGGCTATGGCTATTATCGCTTTACCTTCAGGTTTAAGCACCATGGCAATTTGACCTATAACCATCGCCGGGTAGAGAAAGTGGTCCAGAGCTCCTTTACACACAATCTTGTCCACAGACTGAGCCTGGAACGGCAGATGCTCACCCACCCCCTGAACCACACTCATACTCGTTCCGTTTTGAGAGATATGATTCTTGGCATGCCTTATCATTACATTTGAAGGCTCAAGCCCGATAACCACCGCCCCTTTCTTGGCCAGCTCCACGCCATCAATACCCCTACCGCATCCGATATCCAATATCGCTTCCCCACCTCTCGGATTCACGCTCTCAAGGGTAACTTCGTTCATCCTCCGGAATAGGAAATCCGCGTCCGGATAAACTACCGTAGGAAAGATATCCCCATCATCCCACTCAAAGTCAAACTTAGAGTGTTTGTTGTCATTGCAAGGGGCACTTCTGCTGTCATCGCGAGGAGCGTTAGCAACGTGGCAATCTCTCCCCGAGTTCCCCTCTCCCTTGAAGGGAGAGGGTCGGGGTGAGGGTGAAACCATCAGATTGCTTCGCTTCGCTCGCAATGACAGAAAAAAAGTTGTCCTCACTTGGCACCTAAAGCCTTAGCCTTATTGTAGGCGGCAATGACCGCCTGAAGTAGCAGAGAACGCAGACCGCCCGTCTCCAACTGCAGCAGCCCCTCGGTGGTCGTCCCTCCCGGCGATGTCACCATATTCCTTAGCTCAGCCGGATGTTTACCCATCGCCTCGACAGCTCGCGTCGAACCCAGCACCGTCTGCACCACCAGCTTTTCAGCCATATCACGGGGCAAGCCTATATGGACACCGGCATCAACCAGCGCCTCGATAACGAGGAAAACATAAGCCGGACCGCTGCCGCTTAAGGCGGTCGCCATGTCTATATATTTCTCGCCACCGACATAGATTTCCTTGCCCAATGCAGCCAGTATGGACTGTGCCATCTCCTTCTGACGCTGATTCACCTCGGAGGTAGCTGACCATACCGTTATGCCTTCGCCTATCTGCGCCGGCATATTAGGCATCGCCCGAACCAGGCAGGAATGTCCCAGCCCTTCGCGTAAGCCCTCCAAAGTGGCCCCGGCCACTATGGACAACACCAGCTGCTGAGGCGATAGCCCCTTCTTCATTTCGCCCAGTACCTTGCCCAGTTCCTGCGGCTTCACCGCCAAAACAACCACTTCAGCCCCCTTCACCACCTCCCGGGTGTCAGCCGCAGCCCTGACGCCATATCTCTCTTTCAAGATATCCCGTCGTGCTTCGCTGACATCGCTGACAGTGATATCAGCAGGTTTAACCGCTCCTTTAGCCAGCAAGCTCTTAATCATCGCCTCCCCCATAACTCCACCACCGATAAAACCTATCTTCATTGCTACCTCCTATTGCCGAAAATAGCCCGACCTATCCTGAGCATGGTCGCCCCTTCCTCAATTGCCACCTCGAAATCATCGGTCATCCCCATAGACAGATGCTCCAGACCCAGAGAATCTCGCAGCTCTCGCAGCTTCCGAAACACCGGACGAACTTCCTCAAGCTCAGCCGCCAGCGGGGCAATGGTCATCAGCCCCACCAACCTCAGATTAGGCAACTGCCTTATCTCTTCGACCACCACCGCAATCTCATTTACAGCGAAACCGCTCTTGGTTGCCTCTCCAGAAACATTAACCTGAAGCAAAACAGGGAGGGTTTTCTCCGCTCGCCGACTCAAAATTTCGGCCAGCCTTACAGAATCAACGCTGTGAATTATGTCAAATAGCTCCAAGGCTCTCTTAACCTTATTGCTCTGAAGGTGTCCCACCATGTGCCAGATGACATCCGGCTTAAGGCCTGCAAGCTGTCCTATCTTATCTTCTGCTTCCTGGACTCGGTTCTCGCCGAAATGCCTTATCCCGCAGTCGAAAGCCGCCCTTATCGCCGAAATCCCAACCTCCTTGGTGACCACCACCAGCGTTATCTCACATGGCGACCTATGGCTTCGCTCACAAGCCCGGGCGATACGCCTTTGCACTTCTCGAATGTTCGCCGCTATATCCACCATCCTTATTCTAACACGCCTAGAAATGACTTTTCGATGCTGTCCAGCCAATCAACAAGAAGTAAATCTATAAAAACAGGTGCTCAACGCCATTAACGCAACGACCACACGAGAGAACCCAAATCAAGGCTCACTGAACATTACAAACTCGCCAGCCTTCATCAACCCACAACCCTACGAGCTGGACATTCAAACCCCAATGCCTGACTGTTTCAATTGCAGAAAGGATGTGAGCTATCTGTGTATCTTTATCAGCAGGATTTCCGGCGCAGTCATGATGCCC
This sequence comes from Chloroflexota bacterium, assembly GCA_016865855.1. Lineage (GTDB taxonomy): Bacteria > Chloroflexota > Dehalococcoidia > GIF9 > UBA5629 > 9FT-COMBO-48-23. Next base: position 29,098 of record VGNX01000003.1, read on the forward strand.
CGCTATAGCAACGAGCTTCGAATTATGACGCTCAACCGAGATCTTAACCCTTCTTTTAATGGATTCAATAATACCCACGTCATCATTTTCCGCTAATATTTTGTTTGGGCCTGGCTCAGTAACCAAGTCAACATAATCAACACCATACACACTTTTCAAATATTCGATTACAGGTATCTGTGTCCTGCCATCCATGCACTTGATAGCGGTCCCAAATTTATTACCCATCTCTATTCACCTCTATAGTTTTACTAGCTTGCAACAGCCACCAAGCATCTTCATCACTGTAACTTACCCGTCATTGCAACCTCTTTCGCCTCATGCCATTCTGAACCTTCCCACTTGTCATTCTGAGCCTTCCCACTTGTCATTCTGAGTCTTCCCCTTTGTCATTCTGAGCGTAGCGAAGAATCTCTCCACCCTCCCTTAACGGGAGAGGATCAGGGTGAGGGTGATACTTCAGCATGAGATTCTTCGGTCACGGAGTTTACCCTGAGTTGAGATTCTTCAGTCGCTTCGCTCCTTCAGAATGACAAAAAGAAAAACACCCTACGGTTTCTTAAACCGCACGGTATAATTAAAGAAGTTCCCCGATACCTTATCCAGGGCAAAACCAGCTTCTTTGCCTAGCTTAATGGTGGTAGACTTCCAGGGATAATCGGGGTCAGGGAACAATTCCGTTACCGCCAGAATGCCTCCCGGTTTCAACACCCTCTTTACCTCGTGCAAAGCCCTGTTTCTATCAGGTATCTCTTGCAGGACCGTAACCATGTAAACGAGGTCGAGAGAACCATTATCAAACGGCAACTCATAGGCATTGCCTTCAATCAGCTTAATATTCTTGATGTTTTTGTTTTCAGGTCTGGACAGCTTTCTCTCAAGCTGCTCCAGCATCTCTGGCTGAATATCAAAAGCGTACACTTTCCCCTTCTCACCGACAGCCCTAGCCACAAAAGTAGTAAACGCTCCGCTACCGCAACCTAAGTCGAGCACACGCATGTCCTCTTTTATGCCGCTGCGCTGTATAAACTTATCCGGCGGCTGTATCCTCCTCCTGTAGTTACTATCCAGAAGACGCCCGATAAACGCCGGCGCCGGAAAACGAACCAGCTTCCTGATTAACTTAGCCACGCTGAGCCAGAAGATAGGGAAGGCCAGAATTACTAATATGATTAGTAGTATGATTTTTAGTGCCATAAGTGCCTGACCAACAAGTCAAGAATCCTATACCGAGTTCCCTGAAACTTCTCTAAGAGGAAATCCCCCCTCCTCCACCTTCGTTAGTCTTTCCGCTTTTCCACCCAGTTCTTCCTTCAATCGAAATACTATTGGGAGCATTTAACATTTTTCTCTCTAACTGGCAAACCTGGGTGAAAATACAATATCCGTCATCCCTAAAAATCAACCTGTCTTGTGGAACTAGACTCTCCAACCTTTTTTCCGCTATCTCTTTTTCTGGTGGACAAATGCGTTTGCTTGGTCGACAGGCTATCTTGCCAAGTCTAAAGATCAGATAGTCCATTGATGCTGGCGTTGGTGGTCTATGATTCTTAGGAATTTCACCCCACTTTTCCCACACCTCTCTCCACGATTCACGGTTTAATCTATCTACCATTGAATACTGATAGCAAAAAACATCCAAGAAACTTGCAAGTAAGGGGATGCGAAATTGGATAATCCCTGTTCTCAACGCCACCCTCATAGTATTTTTGTCGCTCATGACATCCAATTTCTCCACATTTCTTTTGTATTTCCATACACTTAAATCAGCCATGTCTCTTAAGAACATGTGAGACTTTTTGATAGAAAAACCATATTTCTCTTCTGCTGTTAACGACTTCACTATCTCAACGACATCTCCATCATGAACCTTGTTAATTGCATATGCCGACGAGTTATATTGTTCCACCAGTAATCTTGCAGAATTCAACATCCAAGGTTTTCGTTTGTCTCTCTGTGACTGGGCCCCAAGAAAATTAAGAAGTTCGTCTACCAATAAAGCATTATTCATTACTTTTTCAGGCCTGAAACAATTGGGGTGTCTTTTGTAAAATTCAAATGGATTGCTTCTTGCATGGACGTCGATATTGAAATCTTGGATTGCGGTAAAAAACCTTACATTAGCAATTTCCTCTTCGGTCAAATCAAGGGTATCTAATTGGACTCTGATAATATTACTTTTATAGATACCTTCCAACACTTTGGCTACTGTTAGACACTCCCCTTTCGGATTGATCTTCGGAGACAATACCTTTTCGTGGTTTTCTTCCCAGTATCTGTGAAATTCTGAAATATATTCAGAAGGCAAAATTGCTTTTTTCTGATAAAGAAAACTATTAATTTCATTCAGTATATTTGCTGCTAATTTGTATTCGTCTTCGCCCTCAAATTCTCCAATCTTAAACCTTATTCCGCAATGCTGTGCAAGCTTTTCAAGAAATTCGAGAAAATTTGACATAAATGCGCTATCTCCCATCTCTAAAGAATTTTGCCTCCCCAGTGGCAAGGTTTAATTCTATTATCCCTATTGTTTCACCAACAGGCTTGTGGGCAGCCTGTGCGGTATCGTAGATATCAATTACGATAGCCTCTTTTTTCTCAAAAGTAATATGCACGGTTCTATCTAGTTCGTTATCAACGTAGAACCCCTCAAGTTCACCCATTCTAAAAACTCTTGAACCTTTCTTTTCTCCCCTTCTATATATTGCCACAGAAGGTTCCATAGGAATATACTTGTCAACCTTGTGCCATGTCATAGTTTTACCCCCTTTCTCAATAAACCTTTTTATAAATTAACAGATATTGGTGGGTTATTCTCAGATACTCGCCATTATCAGAGTCAACGTTATCCAACTTACTTTTTTCTTGGGCAACCACCACTATCTCCTTTAACCATAAACTACCTGAAGTAATCGCATCTATCATTCGTTTAGCAAGAGGCTCTATATATCCATCTATTCTTACATCCTGTGTCTGGATCGCTATGAAACCACCATCAGTTATACTATGCACTTCACGAGCTATAACTTCGTTTACCTTCCGCAAATAGCCCTCAATATCTACTCGAGAGGGATTATTAGCTAGAAACGGTGATTTTATAAAGAGTAATCTTCTTCTTTTTGCACTCCTATCAATGGCGGAAGTATCGTCTTCAGAATGTGGAAGGAAAGTTATAGTGGAATATCCATCACCGTTTGAATATCTATCAATTACATTTTTGTTCAAGCGTGCTTCAAAATCCTTCACTGGCAAGACCCACACAGTTGTGGTCTCAAGTTCGTCCAATTTCCTTTTCAAGTATGGCTTCTCTAAAGTAGGAGCAACTAAACTATAATCAGCCCCGCTTTCTTCCACGCCCAAAGGAACAATTCGCTCATGTTTCTCAAAAATCGGTAAATACTCGTGGGCTAACAGAAGAAAATTGTATTTTACGCTATTGGCATACCAAAATCCCGTAGTTTTGCAGTTATGTTGACGCTTAATAACAAGCTCTTTCAATTTAAAGCCGGCATCTAAATATACGTTTATGAGTTTAAAACCTAAAGGAATAACATGTTTCTTCCTTCGCATGTCTCCTATCAAAATAGCGCACTGTCTACCTGGTTTCAGCACCCTAAAACTCTCTTTTGCGACCTTGGACATCTCTTTCAAGAACTCATCCATGCCCAAAAATGATAAGTCACCTTCTTTAGAATCCGTATAATGAATAATGTTTGCATAGGGAGGATGAGCACAGATTAAATCCACCGAGCTATTATCTAAAAATGACAAATCTCTCGCATCGCCAACCAATAATTCAGGTTCATGAATCTGATAATGGCTTTTTTCGCTAATAAGAATTGTTTGTCGTGAATCTACGTTAAAACTTACATTCGCCTGTGCTAACTCAATGGCCTTATCATTGATATCAAAGGCTATGCACCTTCTTCCTAAAAGTTTACACTCCACAGCGGTTGTTCCCGCACCACAGAAATAATCTAAAACTAACTCACCGGGTTTCGAATATTTGAGAATCAAATTCCTCGGAATGTAAGGGGACCAATTTCCTCTATACTCTCCACTATGAGTTGCCCATTTACCCCTTTGTTTAAAACTCCAGACGGTCGTTTCCTCTTCCTTGAAATCCTTTGGGTAAAGCGTTTTTACCTTTTTATGGCCTCTAAGAGCACTAATATTCACTCCCTGTGATTTAGTGATAAGTCGCTCAATATACCTAAACGTAACTCCGTATTTCTGACCAATCTCTAAGTCTGGAATCCCCCTTGCTTTTTCTTGTAAGATCTTCTCCTGGAGTTCTTTCTCAGTTTTTGAGGTCACTTTTTGACTAGTCACTGTATCACCTTATTCATCATTCATCGCCTAGATTCAGCTTGATTACCCCACCACTATATTGACCAGCCGCAGCGGGACGTAGATAATCTTGGCGACTTTGTTGTCCTTAATATACGCCTTTATCCGCTCCCGGCTCAAGGCAAGCTCTCTGGCTTCAGCTTCGGTGATGGAAACCGGCACGGTAACCCTGTCCCGTAGCTTGCCGTTTACCTGGATGACCAGCGTGACCTCTTCCTCTTTAGCCAGCTCCTCATTCCACTTCGGCCAGGGTTGATTGTGAATACTGTAAAGATGGCCTGTCTTTGCCCACAGTTCCTCGGTGAGATGCGGTGCCGTCGGCGCCAGAAGCAGCAGCAAATTGGTTACAGCCTCGCTCCACAACGAAACTGAAACCGTGCCTACCTCCTGCACCTTGCCCAGATAATTAGTGAACTCCATCAGCGCCGCCAGCATGGTGTTGAAGCGGAACCGCTCCATGTCGCCGGTCACCTTCTTGATGGTCTTGTGAATGAGACGGCTCAGTTCCTTTTCCACATCAGGGTCAACTTTACTCTCTGAGTAGCCGGATATAACCAAGTTCCAAACCCGGTTCAGCCAGCGGCTCATACCAATGATGCCCTGGTCGCTCCACTCACCACCTAGCTCCCAGGGTCCAATAAACATAAGGTAAGCACGAACGGCGTCAGCCCCTATCTCAGATACATATACATCAGGCGTAACCACATTGCCCCGGGACTTGCTCATTTTGTCGCCCTGATAGATAATCGTCCCCTGATTGAACAGCTTGATAAAGGGCTCATCGAAATCAACCAGTCCCATGTCTCTGAGCGCCTTGGCGAAGAAGCGGGAATAAAGAAGATGCATGACGGCATGTTCAGCACCGCCGGTGTACAAGTCAACCGGCATCCAGAATTTCAGTTTGGCCTTGTCAAAGGGGGAACTGTCAACACCGGGACTGGTATAGCGCAGGAAATACCACGAGGAGCACATAAAGGTGTCCATGGTATCAGTCTCCCGCTTTGCTGGCGCGGAGCACTTCGGGCAGGTGGTATTAACAAAGGACTCGCAGTATTTCAAGGGCGACTCACCGGTAGGCCTGAACTCGGCATCAGGAGGCAGCAGAACCGGCAGGTCTTTCTCCGGCACAGGGACAATGCCGCATTTATCACAGTACACCATAGGAATAGGCGCCCCCCAGTAGCGCTGGCGGGAGATGAGCCAGTCCCGAAGTCGGTAGGTAACTGCCCACTTCCCCCAGCCCTTTTTCTCCATGTAATCACAGATAGCTTCAAATCCCTGCTCGCTGGGTAGACCGTTGAACTGCCCCGAGTTCACCATAGTTCCAGATTCAGTATAAGCGCACTCAAGCTCTTCCCCCGACCAATCTGGAGGAGCGATAACTACCCGTATTGGCAGCCCATACTTCTTGGCAAACTCAAAGTCACGCTGGTCATGTGCCGGAACCCCCATCACCGCCCCGGTCCCGTAGCTGAGCAGCACATAGTCGGTAATCCAGATGGGCATCGGCTCGCCATTCAGCCTGTTAATCACATAGCTCCCCAGGAAGACACCGGTCTTCTCCCTCTCTAAAGCTGTTCTTTCGATTTCAGTTTGCCTCTGTGTTTGAAGGATATACTCCTCCACCTCAGCCTTATGCTCCGGTGTGGTAAGCAAAGGCACCAGAGGATGCTCCGGCGCCAGGACAAAGAAAGTCACCCCAAAGATAGTATCGGGACGGGTGGTGAATACCCTTATCTCCTTGGTATCAACGCCTTTATGCTCCAGGCCAAACGATATCTCTGCCCCGGTGCTTCTGCCAATCCAGTTATTCTGCATTATTTCTATGCGCTCGGGCCAGTCTATTTTGCTGAAGTCCAGAAGTTCATCGGCATACTTGGTGATCCTGAAAAACCACTGCTCCAGCAATTTCCTGAGCACCGCCGTGCCACAGCGCTCACAGGAACCCTCTCCCACCACCTGCTCATTAGCCAGCACTGTCTGGCACTTGGGACACCAGTTCACCGGTGCTTTAGCCCGATAAGCCAGCCCAGCTTCATAAAGCTTGAAGAAAAACCATTGCGTCCATTTGTAGTATTCGGGCAGGCAGGTGACCACCTCACGGTTCCAATCATAAATGGCGCCGATGCTCCTAAGCTGACGACGCATATTCTCGATATTTTCCATCGTCCAGATGTAAGGATGAATGCCATGTTTAATAGCTGCGTTCTCTGCCGGCAGGCCGAAAGCATCAAAGCCCATAGGATGCAGCACATTGTAGCCCTGCATCCGCTTAAACCTGGCGTGGACATCCGAAGGCGCCACGGCATACCAGTGCCCGATGTGAAGGTCGCCTGAGGTATACGGAAACATAGTTAAGGCATAGAACTTAGGGCGATTGCCGTCCTTGACTTCATAAAGTCGGTCAGCCGCCCATTTCTCCTGCCACTTCTTCTCGATTTCCTGTGGATTATATTTAACAGCACACATAACAGGCTGATTTTATCCCGTTGGAGCTATCCCGTCAACCACGCTGGTTCAACAAGTGTAGCGGCGACCCCTTAAGGTTCGCCTACCACCAACCAATGTAGCGGCGACCTTTTAAGGTCGCCGAGGCGAGGCTAAAGCCTCGCAGCTACATGTTTGATTTCTGGCGGGGCTGAAGCCCCGCAACTACATGCTATTGGTAGGCGACTGCCCTAATAAAACAAAGCAGTGTATAATGAAAACGGGCAGATTAAGAAATATGGAAAGGCAAGAATTTGAAGCTCTCGTCTTCAGAGCTATCGAGGCACTGCCACCGGAGTTCAAAAGCAAACTGGAGAACGTCGATATTATAGTTGAGGACTGGCCCAGTCCACAGCAAATCAGTCAATTAAGGCTCAGAAGTAAAGCACAATTGCTGGGTCTTTACGAAGGAGTACCTCAGACCAAGCGAGACAGTGGCTACAACCTGGTTCTACCGGACAAGATAACCATCTTTCAGAAGCCCATCGAGCTGAAATGCCGCTCCGACAAAGAAATCGAAATGGAGGTCGGCAGAGTAGTACGCCATGAGATCGCCCACCATTTCGGTATCGGCGATGCCGCCTTATATAAGATAGAAAATCAGAAGCTCAGGAGAGACGAATAACGGATATTGTGATTACGGAGATTAATAGAGATTACGGCGATGTCATTCGTATCTTTTATCGCCGTTATCTTCTTTTATCGCTGTAATCGCAGTCTTTACTAAAGTGCCTGGAACTACTTCCCCGTGTACTTAGCAGGTCGCTTCTCCAGGAAAGCCTTTGCCCCTTCTTTCTGGTCCTGCGTGCCAAAGCACAGGGCAAATAAATCAGTTTCGCACTCAACGCCAACCGAAAGCGGAGTATCTAAAGATTTATTGACCGCAAGCTTAGCAAATTTCAGGATTGCCGGGCTCTTGCTCTTAAGCTTTTTTATGACCTCATCAACTGTTTCCCTCAGCTTATCTGCAGGGACAACCTTGTTCACCAAACCAAGCCGCAGGGCTTCCTCGGCCGAAATAGGGTCGCCGGTAAAAATCATCTCTTTTGCCTTCTTCTCCCCCACAAGCCTCGGCAACATCTGGGTCCCAACTCCACCCGGTATAACACCGACGCTTATCTCCGGCTGACCAAACCGAGCATTCTCAGAGGCTATAATTATGTCGCAGCCCATAGCGAGTTCACACCCGCCACCTAGAGCTAATCCGTTCACCATGGCTATGACCGGCTTGGGGATCTCCCTTATGAATGTATATGGCCTCTTCGCTCCCTTGGTCGATGTAATGACGCTAATTGTAGTCCAATCAAGAAACATGTTAATATCAGCACCAGCGCTGAAAGCCCTGTCGCCTGCCCCGGTGAGAACGATAACCTGCACCTCATCGTCGTCCTTAGCATCCTCCAGGGCAGCCATAACCTCACTCCGCAAAGTCTGGTTTTGAGCATTAAACTTCTCAGGTCGGTTAAGGGTTATCCAGGCAACGTTATCCTTCTTCTCATAAATAATCGTCTCGAATTTCATTCTATTCTCCTTTCTCCTTTATATTTATATGGTTGCGCCACCATCTATGGCCAGAACCTGTCCGGTTACATAGCTGGAAGCATCAGAGGCCAGGAAAATCACAGCCCCAGCCATTTCCTCAGGCTCGGCTACCCGCCGCATGGGAGTTCCCATCATGGCACCCTGCAGGACATCCGGGTTACCCCAGAGAGCTTCACTGAACCGAGTCTTGGTCAGTCCCGGTGCTATGGCATTCACCCTGATATTGTACTGAGCCCATTGCTGCGCCATGACCTTTGTTGCCATGATCACTCCGGCTTTGCTTACGGAGTAAATCGGCAATACGTCAGGTGTAATCCCGGCAACTGAGGCAACATTGATAATCTTGCCCCCACCTTGCTCCTTCATCAACCTGGCCACCGCCTGGCTGAGGAAAAACAGCCCTTTTAGGTTTAGATTCATAATGGAGTCCCAGGCACGCTCCTCTATGTCTATGGCCTGGTCCATGGTCGGGTTGGTGCCAGCGTTATTCACCAAGATATCGATTCTGCCAAACTCCTCTTTAACCTTACTAACTAGATTGTTTATCTCCTCGAGCCTGCCCACGTGTGCCGCCACAGCCAGCGACTTCCTACCCGCTCCCTTTATCTCTTTAGCCACTTCCTCAAGGTCTGGTAATTTCCGACTGGCTAAAGCCACGTCGGCACCGGCCTTGGCCAGTCCAACAGCAATGGCCTTACCGATGCCGCGGCTGCCACCAGTTACCAGGGCCACTTTGCCTTTTAGAGAGAAATCGTCCGGGGAAAAATTCATGCTTACCTCCTAAACAAGATTCATTGTTTTTGGCCAGAAGCCGACACCAAAGTATATATCGCCGAGGGCGTGACTCGCAACTTAGTGAGAAGGCAAGAGCATCTGCTATTTATAATTAAATGTCGCTAATGCCAAAAAGCTGGCTTTTTGGCATTAGCGCCGGGGTTATAATTGTCTTATTCGTGCAATAAGCTCTCTATATATTCAGGGTCGCTGTATTTTGCCTGTATCTTTTCGTAAACCGTTTTATAGTCGATATCTCTTTCCTGCTTCAAGTCATCAAGTGCGCTCTGCCAGGCTTTTACCGTGCTATCAGGAATATCCTTGCTGAAGGCTATGTACAGGTCCGCCCTTATGACCACGCTGGGCAACATGATCAGGTCATCTGTACTCACTCCAGCCTGCTCTGCGGTAATCGCCAGCCCTTCTTTATTACCCAGCCACAACTGCACCGTGCCATCCATGAGCTTTTTCAAAGCCTCGGCATCAGTCAGGCTCTCGTCCAAATTGGCAAATCCCTGCGCAGCCAAGAACTGCGCCCCGGCATCGCCTTTGTAGACGCCGATCTTCTTGACGTTTTTGGCGTCCTCGAGCTTATTAAGCACGATCGTCGAGCCCTTCTTAGCATAAAACGCCTGTTCATAGTTACCAATCGGTCCAACCCACTTGAAAAGCCCTTCGCGCTGTGGCGTCCTATTGAGCGAGTAAATCACAATGTTGGGCCCCTTTTGAGCCAGGGCTAAACCTTCGCTCAGCGGCATGACTTCTATAGCAGCCTGCGTGCCGGTCCTTTTCAGGATAGCCTGGACTATTTCCGTGCTTTGCCCTGTCACATTGTTGTTTTTATCCACAAAATTATAGGGTGGATACGCTTCAGTGATGATGCGCAACCCACTGCTCGCTGGCTGTACAGTGCCTAGAACATTACATGCCACCAGGAGCATGGCTACTGTAAGCAGTATAGCTAACCAAACCTTCATCGTATTAGTCTCCTTTTCATCTCAATTGTATAAATTCCGCGTCCTGCCATCGTCATTTCCCCAGCAAAGGTAAACCATTCTCAGGTTCCGGTTCGGGTGCTGGCGGGAACGGAATGGGTCCGGGCATAGGTCCTGGCCCTACTCCGCTTTCGAAGTGGAACATGAGCGTGAAGGTTATGGAACCTCCAGCAGGTAACGTCTGTGACGGAGGAGAAACACCAACAAATGAAGATTGTGGTGGACCTCCAGCGGTGTACTGCACACTGTAGCTTCCCTGTGGTGCATTGGCAAAGTTGCGCGGCGCGGAACTGCCCGACTCCACATAGGGTCCCTGGAGCACATACCCAACCGAACCCGACCAGGGTTGCCCGTCCAATGTAGCTTCAACGGTAACGTATCCCTTGGGCTGTCCGGTGAACTGCAACGTATATTGGATAGAGCCACCTGGTGCCAGGTTTTGCGTCGGTGCCGGTGAAATACTGGTCAACGTGGCACCGATAGGTCCGCCGGAATTGTAGCTTAAGGTATAGAGGCCTGCAGGCTTGCTGCTGAATGTACCCGGTATGGTGCCCCCCGAATCAAAGGCAGGACCGCTTACTGTGTAGCTGATCGGACCGGAACCAGGTTGCGTCATCCACGGCTGCCCATCTACCATGGCATTGACACTGATAGTGCCGGTGCTGGGCTGCGCCGTAAAGTTCAGATTGAATCCAATGGTGCGACCGCCTGACAACGATTGCGTTGGTGCTGGCGTGATACTGGTCAATACAGCGCCAGCAGGGCCACCACCATTATATGTGAGACTATAATTGCCCACAGGCACGCTGTTATACGTGCGTGGCAACTGGTTATCGTTGCTCTGGAAGGGACCGCTGAGTGTATAGATAACCATACCAGACCACGGCGAACCATTCAAGGTGGCATCCACCACCACATTGCCGGTTTGCTGCTGCGCGTAATAATTCAGGATAAATCCAGCCGACCCACCACTAGGCAACACGAGTGATTGTCCCGGGGCAATATTACCCAGCGTCGCTCCCGTGGGACCGCCTCCTTTATAGTTAATGTAATACGTCCCAGGAGTAGCGTTTTTCAATTGTAAAGGAACTGACGTATAGTTATTGTTAATCGGCCCGGAGAGCGAATATAGTACCGGCCCTGTCCAGGCGACTCCATTGTAAAATGCAGTCACCGACAGGTTCGATGCCGAGACTGTCGAGAAATTCAGCGTATAGACAATACCGCTATTAGACGCTAGCGTTTGGGTCGGCGAGGGCGAAATACTGCTGAGCACAGCGCCAGACGGACCACCTGAATTGTACGTCAGCGTATATGTACCCGTCGGCATGTTGTTGAGGGTCTGGGGAACGACGACATCGGCGTCCTTGAAAGGACCGGTAAGCGAATAGCTAACGCTACCTGACCATGGCGCGCCATTCAGGGTAGCAGCAATTTTAATGCTGGAACTGGACTGGCGCTGGAAATTCAAAACGAAGTGCGCCGTACTCCCCGCAGCCAACTCCAAACTCGGCCCAGGAGTAATGCTCGCCAGCGAAGCGCCGGCAGGACCACCATAATTATACGTTACTGCATAGGTTCCGATTGGCACGCTGTTGAAATTCCAGGGAACTGAATTATCCGTATCCGAAAAAGGCCCGCTGACACTGTAGTTCACCGAGCCAGTCCACGGCGCCCCATCAAGTGTAGCGCTTACCCGAACAGTTCCCGTGCTCGGCGGACTAACTCCACCTGGCGTAAAGAAAGACCACGGCGCTGTCCAATTCGACACCTGATTACCCTGCCTGGCCAGTACCTTCCAGTAATACTGGGTACCTCCACTCAATTTTCCCGAAGGTATGGTGTAACTGACGTCACCTATATTATTAACATCGACAACTAAACTCTGGAAATTGTTGTCTTTCGCCACCATCAATCGATAGGTAGCGGCTCCACCACCTCCCCACATAAGTGTAGGCGTTATCGATAACACCGAACTGCCGTTGGCAGGAGACGCCAGGCTTACCGCTAACTTCGGTGGCGCCAGACACCCTGCCAGTAATAGCATAAATATTAGTAGTAACGTTAAAGAATTTCGCATCTTTTACCCCGTTTCATACATTTTCCCTAAGTCTATCGCTATCACGATAACAAGTCAATAGCCAGATAATAACGGAAGAAATATGTAAGAGAACAGAAGGTGGTGGAGCTGGGGGGATTCGAACCCCCTACCTTTTGACTGCCAGTCAAACGCTCTCCCAATTGAGCTACAGCCCCACGCCAAAAAGTCTAGCAAAAAGCCCTGTGAAACTCAAACAGCGCTAATGTTTTAGAGGCCGACCCCAGGCATCCTTGCGGTATTCACTGGCGATAAGGATAATATCGCTAAGCCACCAGGCGCCAAAGCCTCCTAAGATAAGGAGCTTAACGATCGCCGAGCGCGTCCTTCCTATATAAAAGCGGTCAACACCAAAGAACCCGAGAAAGAGGGATAGAAGGAGAGCTACTCGCCAGCTTCTTGGCTTAGGCTTAGATCTAGATCTAGATTTAGACTTAGGCATGGACCACCTAAATTCCTAGCACTCCTACCCAGCGTAATATAGAGCGTAAGCCGAAATAGCCCAGATAGGCGATTGCCATGTTTTTTACTGCCTTGCCACCCCAGCATATAAAGAAGAATTTGACCAGTCCAAACCGAAGCATTCCAGCTATGGCTGCGAACGGATAAAACAAGGGATTTAGGATGGCTGACATCAAAAACACCGCTATCTCGCCGCGATTACGTATCCAATCGTTAAACTTGGCGAAATACCTGTGATTAAGATTTTGCACAGCCTTCTGCCCACCCCAGCCACTTAGGTAAATGCCAATGCTGCCAACTGCTTCACCCAAGCCAGAAACAACGCCAACTAGAGCCGGGTTTAACACACTGCCCAAGGTGAATACAACTAAAATACCCGGTATGGGCACAAAAACGGTAGCGCCAGCAAGAATACTGATAACAAAGGCGCCAAAGTATCCGTAGTGCTGAGCCTGCCTAATGTAATCCCAGTAAAAAACAACAGCAACACAAGAGGCAATGGTAAGCGCTAATGCCACACCGCCTATAATATATTCTCTTTTTCTCGATTCCGTCTTTGCTGGCATCGCCATTTCCGAAGACTCTCCCGTTTAAGTTAACTACCTCACCTATTTCTTAGCGCCGAAATTAATCTTGAGGAAATCTCTGATTCGCCTCTCGATCTCAGGATTATTCCAATCGTATTCGTGACCTGGAGCATTAACGCAAAGAGCAAGTGGTACCTGTTTCCCCATAAGACGATACCTGATCCACTTGAAAGGAGCAGCCATAAGGATTCTAACCCCAACCCACAGATTCCCTTGTACTAGGATATCGGGCCTGACCCCGTTACCTTCTAGTGCTAGTGTCCTCTCGGTAATTATTCGCCAGGATTTATACTGGAAAGGAAAGCCCAATTCAATGCTATAGACCGGGTAAGGTCCGCCTAGCTGCCGCATAACTGCGCTACCAAAGGCAGCACCCTGGCTTATCCCTACCAAAATGACCTTGATAGTACTGACATGTGTGATGATAAATCGCAGCCAGGCTGCCATTACACTTGCCTTAGAGGCAAAAGAGCGAAATTGCTCTCTCAAGTCCCGCATCTGCTCCCGCCACCCTGTGCCACTGCGGAAATACTGGGTCAGCAACAAACTATGCCCCATTTCCTCTATGGCGGCTTTAATTCCGGCCACTATGCCCCTCTCCCACTCCAGGCATTGGTCTAACTGGGCATGCCCCCAACCACCAGGGTTATGAACAATAAGGAAGTCTCTACCTTTGGCTTTAGCACAAACATCTATAAGTTGATTAGCGAAATTACTACCTGCCTCCTCACTCCCAAAAAGTTGCTGAGCCAAGCGATAGGCCTCTTCCCGTAAAGTCGGATTCGCACTAGTCATCTTTAGTCCACTGTTGACACTTTCGGCCTTCGCAGGAAAGCTTAATCAATGAAGCACCTACCTAACCGCATCAATAAGGTGATACTTTGCACTCTTCTCACCTGCTGAATTGTTCCTCTGCTCAAGATAGATTGCGTTGCCCTTTTGCCAAACCCATAGATGATGCCCGCGATGAAGCCAGGCCCCGATAGATTGCCTCGAAGGATAAACAAGAAAAACAGTCTCTGCCACTCTGTTAAGCTCATCCAGGGCCCTATTGGCATAATAAATTGATGGCAGGTGCTCCAGTAAGTGACTGGCAAAAACGGCTCCAAATGCTTTGTCGGAGAACGGAATTTGGGCGACGTCGGCAATCACCCCATAAGGGTGCCCTTCGAAGGCTCGACGCTCAATGTCGAGACAAACATCACCGTCACTGTGCGCAGGCATATTCAGCCACCGACGAATTCCTCTGTTACTCCACGGCCCACCGGCTACCAGCAGCGGTTTACCAAGCTTCCAGGCGCATGCAGCAGCAGCCTTATATCGCTTGCTCTTTTGCGAAATCTCACCAGACAAGACGGCTAATTGCCAGCTCACTACACCGAGCGATATTCCTACCGTAAAGAACAAGATGATATGCACTTTTCAATTACATTCCCTTCTAGATTCCTAGAACTCGGAAAAGCGAAGTTAACCCAAAATAGCCACAAAATGCTATAAATGAGCTCTTAACTATATTGCCAACCAAAGAGTAAAGGAAAAACTTCCACCTTGGGAAACGGAGCGACGCCATGGCAAGAGTCATCGGTAGGTGAAAAGGATTTATTACGACCGACATGATAAAGACAGCCAGCGAACCGTGCCGTTGCGCCCAGGCCATAGCCCTGTCATATAAACCTCTATTAATCATACAAGCGAACTTCTGGGAGAGATCCTTACTACCCTGACCAATCATAAAGGTGATTAATTGCCCCGAGCTAGCGCCAAGCCCTGATACCAGCCCTACTAATACTGGCGCTCCTATCCGCAACTGAGGTGCCAGGATAGACGGTAGAGTAAATACTAGAAGCCAATAGGGAACAGGTATTGCGATAAGGCTTAGAACACTTCCACCAAGGAAAGCAACAACGAGCATGCCCAGAAGACCATAAGTTGCTACATATTTTGTATCCAATAGGTAATTTCTGTAGTAAATAGCAACAAAACAAAGCGAGATAGTAAGCAGTAGGGATAGAACACTTACTGTAATGTCCTTTTTGGACCAACCTTGTCCGGCTTCTCCATTCGCAGTTACAGCACCTTTGAAAGAGGAATCTCCCATCCTATTTAGCTGCCTTGACTTTCTTTTTGGTGCTAAAGCTTAGCACATCCCCATCAACGCCAACAACTACGGTGTTTCCATCCTTTATCTCGCCCTGCAATATTCGGCTGGACAGAGGATTCTCCACATAACGCTGGATTGCCCGCCGTAGCGGACGAGCTCCGTAGGCTGGTTCATAGCCTTCCTTGAGCAGCCAGGCTTTCGCCTCGTCATCCAGCTCCAATTTGATATTTCGATCAGCTAGACGTTTCTCAACCTCCAAAATCAACAGGTCCACAATCTTCTTCAGGTGCTCCTCAGTCAGTGGTTGAAAGATAATGATATCGTCTATCCTGTTCAGGAACTCAGGGCGAAAGGTTTGTTTCAAAGCGGTTTCTATGGTGCCTCTCAGCCGCTGTTGCTCACTCTTCTCCTGGCGAGAAAAGCCAATGGCTTGACGCTGAAATTCCTGAGTGCCCAAGTTGCTCGTCATTATCACCACGGTATCTTTAAAATTAACCGTTCTACCATGGCCGTCAGTCAGCCTGCCGTCCTCCAGTATCTGAAGCAGAATGTTAAAAACATCAGGATGCGCCTTCTCAACTTCGTCGAAAAGAATCACCCGAAATGGGCGACGGCGTACGGCTTCAGTTAGTTGCCCTGCCTCTTCATAGCCCACATATCCCGGCGGAGCACCGATAAGCCGAGATACTGTGTGCTTCTCCTGGAATTCTGACATATCTAGCCGAATCATGGCATCTTCATCATCGAAGAGGAATTGAGCCAATGCCTTGACCAGCTCTGTCTTACCAACACCTGTGGGCCCTAAGAAGATAAAACTACCTATGGGGCGCTTGGGATCTTTAAGCCCGGCTCGTCCTCTCCTGATAGCCTCAGAGATGGCTGAAACCGCCTCCTCCTGATTGACAATTCTCTCATGCAGCCTCTCTTCCATATGAAGCAACTTCTCAGCCTCACCCTCCAGCATCCGAGACACCGGGATACCCGTCCATTTGGAAACCAATTCAGCTATAGTCTCCTCATCAACAACGCTATCGATTTTTTTCTCCTTGCGCCATTCAGCTTCCTTACCATCACGCTCCGGTTCCAGCTGCAACCTTTGAGACCTTAACTCAGCTGCTTTTTGATAATCTCCTCGCTGAGAGGCTGACTCTTCCTCATCTTGCAGATACTTTATCTTCGCGTCTAGCTCTTTGATATCCGGTGGTTTGCTTTCCATGTCAATGCGCAACTTACTTGCTGCCTCATCAATAAGGTCAATTGCCTTATCCGGCAAAAACCTGTCCGAGATATAACGCTGGCTAAGTCGGGCAGCAGCCACCAAGGCAGAATCATCGATTTTTATCTTGTGATGGGCTTCATACCTAGGACGTAGCACTTGCAACATCTCTATAGTCGCCTCAACGCTCGGCTCACCGAGAAACACAGGCTGCAGCCTCCGCTCCAGCGCCTTGTCCTTCTCAATATGCTCCCGATACTCATCCAGAGTAGTTGCCCCAACGCACTGGAGTTCACCACGGGCTAACGCTGGCTTCAACATATTGCTGGCATCAATGGCCCCCTCGGCAGCTCCAGCACCAACTACAGTGTGCATCTCATCTATAAACAAAATGATTTCACCGCTGGCCTGGCGAATCTCATCCATAACCGCTTTCAGCCTCTCCTCAAACTCACCACGAAACTTGCTGCCAGCGACCAGCGCCCCCATATCCAGGGCAACGACTCTTTTGTTCTTAAGAGAATCGGGGACATCACCAGCCGCAATCTTCTGGGCTAACCCTTCAGCAATAGCTGTTTTGCCAACACCAGCCTCGCCGATGATTACCGGGTTGTTCTTGGTGCGCCGGGTTAATACCTGCATCACCCGCTTTATCTCGTCATCACGTCCAATCACTGGGTCGAGTTTCCCTTGATGAGCTAACTCGGTGAGGTCACGGCCATATTTCTCCAAGGAACGATACCTGCTCTCAGCGGTCGGGCTGTCAACCCGGTGACCACCCCGAATATCCTGAAGCGCCCGGTAAATCTTCTCCTGATCGATGCCAAATTCCTTTAGAATCGTGGCTGCTTCTCCGCTACTTTCTCCAGCAGTAGCAATTAATAGATGCTCAGTGCTAATGAAGTCATCTTTAAGCCGGTCAGCCTCACGAGCGGCATTATCCATGAGACGAGCGATTCGAGGGGTAGCATAAATTTGAGCTGACTCATTGGTTGCTTTCGGAGCATGGTCAAGACCAGCTTCAACTCGCTTTCTTACCGCCTCCGCATTCACACCCAACCTCCCCAGTATCTGCAAGGTCAAGCCGCTCTCTTGCTCCAGCAAAGCCAACAAGATATGTTCTACATCCCACTGGATATGACGATAGCGACTAACAATATTCTGCGAAGCAGCCAGTACTTCCCTGGCCTGTTCAGTAAATCTTTCCGGTCTCATAAGTCTCTATTACTTTTCTCCAAACTCCTCCTTGATGAGCTTATCTCTGTAGCCCGTAACATAGGAGCACTCAGGGCCGTTGCATTTCTCCATCTTGAGCATGATTTTCTTGTCGAATTTATGCTTCTTGTCCTCAAGAGCTTTCTGCTTATACCTGTTATACCAAGCACATTTAGTTGACCAATCCTTGTTGACCATAATAGTGACAAAGTCATCAACCAATTCACAGCGAATAGTGGTCGCTGTAATCTGCCATTTGGCAGGTTTCAATTCTGTCTTTGCTTTAACCATTGCTTACCCCCTTTTTTAGTTTTCTTTTTATACCTGTCTCAGCTTGTCTAAGCTGCTCAATCTCAAACTCCATTTCTTGAATCCGGCGCTGCATTTCTGTCATTCTCTCTGCCATACGAATCACCACCTCCACCCCAGCCAGATTAATCCCCAAGTCGCACATCAAAGTTTTAATATGACGCAGACGCTCAATATCGATTTCTGAATAATAGCGAATTTTCCCTTTGGATCGATATGGCTGCACCAAGCCAATTCTTTCATAATAGCGCAAAGTGTGCATCTCAATGCCAACTATTCTGGCCGCAATACTTATAACATATCTAGGTTCTGAACCCGCCGAATTCATACTATCTTATCACCTCAAGAATACAATGGCAATACTTAATTGGGACGATACATCCGTAACTGCTCGAAAAGCTGTTTCTCCTGCGGTGTCAATTTTGTCGGCAGCACCACATTCACTTTAGCAAATATGTCACCTCGCGAAGAGTCGTTAAGGTGCGGCATGCCTTGCCCAGCCAGCCGAAACACCTTGCCATTCTGAGTCTCCGGCGGTATCCTGAGAGCTACCTTGCCTTTAAGTGTCGGCACTTGCACCTCACCACCAAGCATCGCCGTGCCCAGAGGAACAGGAACCTCGACATGAAGGTCATCATCCTTACGCTCAAATACCCTGTGAGACAACATTTTCACCACCAGATAAAGGTCGCCTTTGACTCCGTCAGGGCTTAAGCTCCCTTGGCCTGCAATGCGAACCTTTGAACCATCTTTAACCCCCTGTGGGATCTTGACTTCGAGTCGCTTCGGTTTCCTCATAACACCATAGCCACCACAGGCAGTGCATGGCTTATTTCGCACTCTATCTCGAACCCTGCCACTTCCACCACACGCAGAACAAGGCTCATCGCTCCAAACCTGCAAAACGCGTTTTGTCCCATGGTAGGCTTCCTCCAATGTCACCTCCACAGGGTGCTCCACGCTCTTGGCTCTGCTTGAGCGTCGAGTTGTGCCAGAGCCGGTTCCAAAGCCCTGAAATATGCCATCGAAGATTCCACCTAAATCACCAAAATCGAAGGTGGTATAGGTGCCACCCCGGCTAAAATCCCATTGAGCCCCTTGCCCGGCTTTGGCGAACTGCTCAGCATACTGCCACTGATCTCCGAAGCGGTCATATTTCTGCCGCTTTTCTGGGTCGGAAAGTACCTCGTATGCCTCGTTTATCTCTTTGAACTTGGCCTCTGCTGCCTTGTCCCCGGGATTGACATCAGGATGATATCTGCGGGCAAGTCGCCGATAAGCCTGCTTTATCTCCTTTTCGGGGGCGCTACGACCCACACCCAAAATTGCATAGTAATCTTTACTTGGCATAACCTTCACCTTTGACTTTTAACCGTATTGTAAGTAACTTCGTAAGCTTTGTCAAGTATCTGTTTTATAAACATTGACACAATATTATTAACTATCTTGACAAAATTATTAAGTTTTTTATAATTTATTGTAAGTGGAGCTCAGAAATACGTAAAAGGTGGAGGTGAAACTATGAATCTTGTACGATGGGAGCCATTCAGAGAAATGGTGAGCTTGAGGGATACTATAGACAGGTTATTCGAGGACAGCTTCGTCCGGGCTCCGCGCTTGTGGCCCAAGCTTGGGGGATGGGAACTGCCCATCGAAAGGAAGATAATTACCTCTACAAGGAGCGCCGCTACGGCACCTTCAGTCGCTCAGTACTCATCCCAGTAAAGGTCAAGAGCGATAAGACGGAGGCGGTCTTCGAAGCTGGCGTCCTTACTCTAACCCTGCCCAAGGCCGAGGAAGTCAAGCTGAAACAAATTAAGGTCAAGACCAAACAAATTGCTGGGAGCAAGAAAACGGAGACCGCAAGCTAAAATTGCTAATCACTGAGCTCCACTCGCTGATTGCCAAACTTCAAGAAATTGCTGAACAATCCGAGCTGTAGCCCCCCATATCACCCGCCCCCCATATTCATAGGAGTAATTAACAAAAACCTCATTGCCAAAAGTGTAATATTCCTCCTTTTTGTTAGCTTTATGCAACAAGGCTGAGACGGGTATGCTAAAAATCTCATCAATTTCATAACGATTCAGACTGAACCCGTAAGGATAGGGGATAAGAGCTATAAAAGGTGAGATATTGAAATGCGAAGTCGTCGTTGGAGTATCATCCAATTCACCCAGAATCTCCACGTCTTCAGCTTTCACTCCAATCTCTTCCCAGCTCTCTCTAAGAGCTGTATCCAAAAGGCTAGGGTCATCTTCGCTGCGTGCCCCGCCAGGAAACGATATCTGCCCCTTGTGATGCGGCACCTGGTCACTCCGCTGGGTGAAAAGGATATGATATTCCCCGTCTTTGCAAAAAATCGGAACGAGAACTGCTGCCTCAGTCAGGCTTCTGTCACTTAAACTCATCCTCTGCAGTGAAGCCAAGGCTTGCTTGAGCTTTTTCTTCATTTAACAACCAATCATACACCACCCCCATCTACAAGACAACCTGGATAGCGTCTCATCAACGCTTACTCTTTTAGAGGAGGGAAACATGTAGTTGCGACCCTTTAGGGTCGTAATCGGCGAGGCTTCAGCCTCGCCACTAGCCAGTGTCGCTCCTCTCCCTGGACAGGAGAGGTAAGGGTGAGTGTGAAATACCTGCTCGAAAAGTTCTCATTCTGCGTCATTCTGAGCGCAGCGAAGAATCTACTACTGCCTCTCCGTGGAGCTTACCCTTAAAAGTGAGATTCTTCGGTCGCTCCGCTCCCTCAGAATGACAGGCGAAATGTAGTTGCGACCCTTCAGGGTCGTAATCGGCGAGGCTGAAGCCCCGCCGCTACATGTTTCCCCTTGGTTTTCGCCTTCTCGGCAAGGTCTCCACCGACAGGTTTGTTTAAAATCTTTGTAAAATTGCCCCCAACCTATTGACGGGGGGGTAACATGTAATAATCTTATCATAACGCGCATATGCAGGAGATGGACATAAACCATAATGCCTGATGGTTTATTGCCTATCTACAGTCGAGGGCAATGGCTGCCCGTAACAGACCGCGGCTGATGGTGGCTATGGTCTCTTTTATCTTATTAGAGCAAGAGACACTAGCAATAACTACTTTGGGGCAGCAACTCAGTTGAAGGTGAGCTATGCTGACTACTCTACAACCTATACGACAAATCCGAACGGCGGTGCCTGGACGTGGGCACAAATAAACTCTCTTCAAGCCGGAGTTTCATTACTGCATGAGCATTGGCTCCCGGACAGAGAGTCAAGATGCACCTGGGTCTGGGTCGTGGTTGACTACACCCCCTACACCCCGCCTACCGCCGACTTCACCGCCAACCCAACCTCGGGCTGCGCCCCACTAGACGTCCAATTCACCGATACCTCTACCGGCAGCCCTACCTCGTGGCAGTGGGACTTCGATAACAACGGCACCATCGACAGTACCGACCAGAATCCGTCCTATCAACATAACACCCCGGGCACCTATACCGTTAAGCTCACCGCCACCAATGCCTGCGGCTCCAATGACGAAATCAAAACTAACTACATCACCGTCAACCCAGCTCCACCTCCACCAGCTCCCACGGTGACCTCAGTCACTCCCAACACGGGCACTCGAGGACAGACGCTATCACCCGTCATCACCGGCACCAACTTCACCGGAGCCAGTGCCGTCAGCTTCGGTGCCGGTATAACCGTCAACAGTTACACGGTGAACAGCGCCACCCAGATAACCGCCGACATCACCATTGCTGCTGATGCCACACCCGGAGCCAGGGATGTCTCCGTGACCACGCCGGGAGGCACCGGGACTCTGAATAACGGCTTCACGGTAATCCAGCAAACTCAATCCGTAACCACGGCCACGGGCACCGGCACTGCCATCTTCTCTACAAGCACTGGCGGGTGCACCAACCTGACTGCCGTAGCTGAAGGAACACCGCCGGTCGCGGGCAAACCAGCAGGAGTTAGTTTCCCCCACGGGCTGTTCTCCTTCAATATCATTAATATTGCACCAGGCTCAACTGTTACGATAACCATCACTCTACCATCACCAATGCCGGTAGGAACTCAATACTGGAAATATCAGGCAGTGATAGGCTGGTTTCAGATACCCATTGGCAGTGATGACGGAGATAATGTAATAACCATCCAGCTCACTGATGGCGGCTTGGGAGACGCTGATGGAGCGGCTAACGGCACTATTGTTGACCCAGGCGGACCAGCACCTTCACCACCTCCACCACCTCCGCCTCCACCAGCACCTCCGGCACCACGGGCTTCATCCCAGCCACCGCGACCACCACAGCTGCCGCCACCGGATATACGCCTGCAGCACCTTGCCGTCAGCCCCGGGCAAACTTATGCCGGGCAGCCGGTGACCGTCTTAGCCAACGTGGTCAACAACGGCGGCCAGACCGGCAGCTACAATGTTGCCCTCAGGATAAACGGGAAGGTGGAGCAGCAGAGGATGGTCGAGGTGTCACCGGGAAGTGCTCACCCGGTTAAGTTCACCGTGACCAAATCCCAGCCGGGCACTTACACGGTGGCTATTGACGGTCAGAAAGCCAGCTTCACCGTCATCGGCGCTGGCAGCAGCACCGGCAGCACCACTGGCTCTAAAACCAGTGCCGTAATCGCCTTAACACTTTTGGGCATTCTACTTATGGCTAGTGTTGTGGTACTGCTCCTCCGCCGCACCTAATCAGCACGCCTTAGAAAGACAGGGGGCAAGGGTCAGAAATCGCCCCCTTTTATTTCACCCTCACCCTAACCCTTCCCAGAGGGAAAGGGAGAGGGGAAATTGGGTGATTCTCTCCCATCATAGGGATGATTTTACTCCGCCAAAGGGAAATGTAGCTGCATCATTTAGGGTCAAGGCTAAAGCCTCGCCGCTACATGCCTAATATCTCCCCACTGTCCGAGGCTCTCGTTCTGTGTCATTCTGAGCACAGCGAAGAATCTACCATTGCCTCTCCGTGGCGCTTCCCATTAAGTGAGATTCTTCCTTCACTTAGTTCAGGGCTCGCTCCACTCTCTCAGAATGGTAAGTAAAAAACACTGAAGCATCTTGAAATGTACTAACCTGCAGCCAAGATGTGACTTAATAAACAATTTCCCCTATCTAAAATTTGCCAAAAAGTCGATTTGTTAGCTATACTGTAAAGTTGAGGTTTATTGTTTATGCCGAACAATCGAGATTATTACGAGCTACTGGGAGTTCTCAGAAACGCCAGTGACGAGGAAATTAAAAAGGCTTTCCGCAAGTTGGCCTTCAAGTACCATCCTGACCACAATAAAGAGGCGGAAGCTGAAGAGAAATTCAAGGAGATAAACGAGGCCTACGAAGTACTCTCCGATGCCAAAAAGCGTGCCTCTTATGACCGCTATGGCCGTGTAGCTACTGCAGATTTGTTTGGTTTCGAAGACTTCGGCTTCGGTGGCTTAGGTGACATCTTCGATGCTTTTTTCGGCGGCACCACTGCCAGAGCTCAACGTCGCTCCCCCCAAAAGGGAGCTGTCCTGCGAGCCAACCTAACCCTTTCTTTTGAGGAAGCTATTTTCGGAGCAGAAAAACAATTTGAGATTTGGCGCATCGAAAACTGCTCTGTATGTCACGGTCTCGGCAGCCAGCCCGGAACAAAACCTCAAAAATGCCCTAACTGTAACGGCAATGGTGAAGTACGCCGAGTCCAACAAAGCCTTTTCGGGCGCTTCATCCACGCTGCCACCTGTCCACACTGCAAAGGCGAAGGCATGGTTATTAACAACCCCTGCCGCCAGTGCAAAGGCAGCGGCAAAGAGAGAGTAAAACGCAAGCTGACGGTCACCGTTCCACCAGGAATTGACGAAAACTACCAGATGCGCCTCAGTAATGAAGGCGATACTGGAAAATACGGCGGCTCCCCCGGTGACATCTGTATTAACTTTTCCGTAAAACCCCATAAGTTCTTTGTCCGTAAGGGGAATGATATCCTCCATGAATTGCCCATTAATTTCGCTCAAGCTGCCCTGGGAGATAATATAGAAGTGCTGACCCTGGACGGTAAAGCAACATTTAAGATACCGTCGGGGACTCAGAACGGAAAGGTGTTCCGCATCAAAGGCAAGGGGGTGCCTCGTCTCAACAGCAAGGGGAGGGGAGACCAACTGGTCATAATCCGGGTAGTAACCCCGCAATCTATAGACGCCAATCAACGGCGACTTTTTGAAGAATTGGCTAAAACACTGCCCACGGCGACAATGTCTGAAGGCGAAGACCACGAAATAATCGATTAGATGGGAGATGCACCCATCGAGAATTAGACGATTGATTCAGGCTTCAGCCCGTTCTTGAACCGTATTGATGCCTCAGCTGGTGGCAGGGACTCGAACAACACGCTGTATACGAGATTTATAATTGGTGTTTCAAGTCTCAGCCTATTCGCCAAACTGTGGGCAGCTATAGCTGTATCAACCCCCTCAGCCACATGAGACATAGAAGCAATTATGTCATTCAAAGGTCGCCCTTTACCTAATTCGTAACCCACATAGTGATTACGACTCAATAGACTGTTGCCGGTAGCTATTAGATCGCCCAGTCCAGCCAGTCCATAAAAAGTGCCTGGCTTAGCTCCCAAGGCTATCCCTAGCGAAACAACCTCGCTCCAGCCCAGAGTGATAAACGCGGCTTTGGCATTGTTGCCCAGATCCAAGCCATCCATAATTCCAGCCCCCAAGGCAATCACATTCTTCAAGGCACCGCATAGCTCAACACCAACAATGTCATCGCTGACGAAAACGGAGAAATTTGGTGAATCTAGCAATCCCTGCACCTTTCTAGCAACCTCGACGCCCCGACCAGCTACTACCGAGGTAGCAGGTAAGCCTTGGTTAATCTCCCCAGAAAGATTCGGCCCAGATAGAGCGCATATCCTGTCCTGTGAAACAGAGGCAACCTCATCCGCTATTACCTCTGACATTCTTTTGCCAGTTTCCGCTTCCAGCCCCTTAGCTGCGCTTATCAGGATCATAGAAGCGTTTAAATGAGGATTACTCAGCCTCACATTCTGCCGCATGCGTTGAGCCGGCACGACACAGATAACAAACTCGGCTGAGTGTAACGCCTCGTCAAGATTACCGGTAAACGAAAGACAATCGGTAGAGACGTCTTTCGATAGGCACCCTTGGTGCCCCTGTCTTAGCTCCTTGGCCCTGACCTCAGTCCGCGCCCAAACGCTGACCATCACCCCTTTGTCTGCCAACAGCCTGCCCAGAGTATTACCCCAGGTAGTAGCGCCGATAACAGCAACTTTAGCCATAATTAGTCATCCCTTGAGAAGAGCGAATCGTCATGCGGTTACAGTCACGAAGCACTAATCACAGGCCTATCTCAGTGCGCTTTTGTCCATCCGACTCTCAGTCCCGGCTTGCAGCCTGCTGATATTGCTACGGTGTTGATAGACAATCAAAGCTGCGGATACTATGCTATAAACTAAGTAAACAGGGGGAGATACATCAGCCACCGTCAGTACCATGAACAGACACAAGATACCCAATGAGCCAAGTATGGAACCCAAGGACATGTATTTACTCAGCCAAACCGTCAATATCAAAATCGCACCACCGAATAAAGCAGCCACTGGGAAAATAGCAAACCAGCTACCAAAGTAAGCAGCTGCACCCTTACCACCACGAAATTTGATATACACTGACCAGCTGTGCCCCACCATCACCATCAAAGCCGTTATGACCTGACCCCATTGCCAATTAAGAGTAAAACCCGCTATGGACAGTACACTGTCACCTATAATGAATTTGGCCAGCATCACTGGCGCAAATGCCTTGGCTAAGTCAAGAGCCATAACTATGGCTCCTGCCTTGAAGCCTAGAACTCGCAACACGTTGGTGCCGCCAAGATTACCGCTACCGTGCTTAGAAATATCAATCCCTGCCATCTGCTTGCTGATTATTAAAGCAAACGGAATGGCACCCATAAGATAACCAATCACCGCAACAAGGACGAATTTAGCAACTATCATGCCTTCTCACCCCCACTTTCTGAAGCTTTCTTGATCTTACCTTCTTAAAAAGAAGCCGCAATGAGGTACCAGAAAACCCAAAGGTTTGCCGAAGCCTGTTCTCCAAATAGCGCTGATAAGAGAAGTGCACTAGCTCCGGGTCATTAACCAGGAGAGCAAAGGTCGGCGGATTTATGCCTGCCTGATAGGCACGAATAACTTCAAGCTGCTTTAAGCCTTTCCTTGGCCGCGTATGAGCCGTCACCGCCTCCTTAATGAGCTTATCCACTACTAGGTCTGGCAATTGCTTTTGTCTTTCTTGCCACACCTCCAGAACCTTAGGTATTATCCCATCTACGCCATGCCTAAATTTAGCCGAAACATAAAGAACGGGCACATGAGACATAAACTTTAACCGCTGCCGAATTTGTTGAGCATACGCTTCCTTAGGCTGTCCAGAAACAAGATCCCACTTGTTAATCACCAGTACCATGCCTTTACCCGCCTGCTTGATATAGCCAGCAATATGCACATCCTGAGCAGTAATAAATTCAGTGGCATCAGTAGCTAACAGGGCGACATCACAACGATTAATGGCGCGCAAAGCCCGAATCAAGCTGTAATACTCTATTCCTATACTAGCACGCCCACGCCGTCTGATACCAGCAGTATCAATCAGCAACAACTCCTGCCCTCGATAATTGAAAACAGTATCGACAGCATCCCGAGTTGTCCCCGGAACCTGGTCCACGATGGCTCTCTCCTCACCTACAATAGCATTCAACAACATTGATTTCCCTACATTAGGTCGCCCCACAATGGCTAACTTAGGCCCATCTGAATCAACAAAACCAATGGAAGGCTCGGGAAGAAGAGGAGTTACCGCCTGCAAAAGCCCGTTTATACCCCGACCATGCTGAGCACTGATGGCCAGTGGAGTGCCAACACCTAACTGGTAGAAATCGGCTATCTGGCTTTCCAGCCTGGCGTTATCTGCTTTATTAGCCACCAAAACTACCGGCTTATCGCAGCTACGCAGCCGGTCAGCTATATCACAGTCAGCAGCAATCACCCCATCACGAACATCCACCGCAAAGATAATCACATCAGCCTCAACTATGGCCGCCTCTACCTGACCCTTGACTTTTTGAGCCAAGGAAGAACCTGGCCTCAGTTCCAAACCACCGGTGTCAACCAAAGTCACTTCCCGTCCCTGCCAGGAAACATCAGCAAAGACGCGGTCGCGTGTTGTACCCGGAAGGTCTTCAACAATAGCTACCGACTCGCCTGCCAGGCGGTTAAACAGCGTCGACTTGCCAACATTAGCTCTACCAACTATAGCTACAACCGGCTTCATGTCTTACTTACTTTCGGGATAATAGTGGTTAATAAATAAAGAATACCACTTGTTAGTGGGTGCGTCCAGCCTTGCCAAAAATCTCAGCTAGCAACGCCTTTTGCAGGTGTAACCTATTTTCTGCCTGGTCGAAGACTACCGAGCATGGACTGTCCAGAAACCCAACAGCAACCTCCTCCCCATGATGGGCTGGCATAGGATGCATAAATATAGCATCCTTCTTAGCCAAAGACAATAACCGGTAATCAATCTGGTAGCCAGCAAAGGCTTTGCGGCGCTGCTCAGCCTCAACTTCTTGCCCCATGCTCGTCCAGACGTCGGTATAAACCACATCGGCATCCTCCACCGCCTGCTCAGGCTTCTCGGTTAAGAGGACCTGGCTACCGCTATGAGATGCAAATCCTTTAGCTGCCTGCACTATCTCATCCCTCACCGCATAGCCAGGCGGAGAGGCAATACGGAAGTTAATCCCGGTAAGTGAGGCTGCCAAAAGTAAACTATGAGCCACATTATTACCATCGCCAATAAAAGCCAGGTTCA
The DNA here is from genome assembly GCA_016865855.1 of Chloroflexota bacterium. Lineage (GTDB taxonomy): Bacteria > Chloroflexota > Dehalococcoidia > GIF9 > UBA5629 > 9FT-COMBO-48-23. The sequence continues at coordinate 57,122 of VGNX01000003.1, forward strand.
AGCCTTTGAGTTTCCCTTTTTTCTCGTAAATAGTCACTATATCAGCTAGAGCCTGGCACGGATGCTCCAAATCAGAAAGAGCGTTAATTACTGGCACAGTTGAGCAACGTGCCAGTGTCTGCAAAGTTTCGTGAGAAAAGGTGCGGGCTATGATGCCATGGACATAGCGGCTGAGCACCCGAGCTACATCAGAAACCGGCTCTCGCTTGCCCAGACCTACCTCCTCGGGCGACAGGTAAAAGCTATAACCCCCCAACTGATGTATTGCCACTTCAAAACTAACCCGGGTCCGCAAAGACGGCTTCTCGAAGATAAGAACCAATATCTTGTCAGACAGCAATTGAGGCGTCGGCCCACGCTTGATTTTCAACGCTTGGGCAATGACTTTCTCAGCCTCCGCAGCGCTCAAATCGGCTACAGAAAGCAGGTCCTTTGTCTTCACTTTAACCCCCTCCCGTGAGTGAGCAATAGTATACCACGGCTGTCAACCTGTTATATAATGAGATAGCGTATTATCTAATCAGGCTTTTCTTTGGAGGAGAGAACTGCCCCAAACGCATGTGACCACGAGGCTTTAGCCTCGTGGTCACGACCCTGAAGGGTCGCGGCTTTAAGGAGGCATAAAATCAACTGAGGCAGGAGGAGTATATGGGTAAAAAGGGAAGACAAAGCGAGCCAAAATTCCAAGTAAATGACACAGTAACAATTAAGGGTGAAACCAAGCATGGGATTATTATTGATGTTAATTGGGTTGGAATGTCTGGAATTAATATTGATTTCCAGCGTGACTTGTACATTTATAAAGTGAAAATAGGAGATGCCGTCAAAGACGTTATCGAAGAGGATATTATTGGAAGCAAGTAAAGATAAGCAAATCAACCATGATTGAACTGAACCGCCGTCAACATGTTATATAATGAGATAGCGTATTATCTAATCAGGCTTTTCTTTGGAGGAGAGAACTGCCCCAAACGCATGTAGCCACGAGGCTTTAGCCTCGTGGTCACGACCCTAAAGGGTCGTGGCTACATGAGTTGGTGCATAGCCCGTGCTGGATTACGAACACATAGTCCTGTACTTCGTGTCATTCCGGAGGAACGGAGTGAAGTTATGGCTAAAGAAAAACCGTTACTCTTGCTTTTCGATGGAAATGCTCTGATACACCGGGCTTTCCACGCCTTACCCCCACTCACAATATCCAAGACCGGGGAAATGGTCAATGCCGTCCAGGGCTTTGCCAGCACATTACTCAAGGTGCTGAATGAAATCAAGCCGACTCACTGGGCTATTGCCTTCGACCCCCCCACACCAACCTTCAGACATGAGAAATTCGAGGATTACAAAGCTCAACGCCCCAAAACTCCCGAAGAGCTTATCAATCAGATAAAGCGGGTTCACCAACTGGTAGATGCCTTCAATATTCCCACCTTCGAAATCGATGGTTTCGAAGCTGATGACGTTTTGGGTACCCTGAGCTGCCAAGCTGGCCAGCAAAACGTAGACACCCTCATCGTTACTGGCGACAACGATATCCTCCAAGTTGTCTCACCTAACACAAAAGTAATGGCTCCAAGACGAACCTTCAGTGACACAGTAATCTACGATGAGGCAGGTGTAGAGCAGAAATACGGCATATCTCCCGAGCAACTTGCCGAACTCAAAGCCCTGGCCGGCGACCCCTCAGACAACATCCCTGGCATCCCCGGCATCGGCGACAAGACGGCAGCCAAGCTACTGCGACAATTCGGCAGCCTCGAGGGAATATATAGGCATATTGACGAAATAACTCCTGAGAAGCTACAGGCATTGCTCCGCGACCATAAAGCCCATGTTCTTCAAAATAAGGAGCTGGCGACGATAGTCACTGATGTGCCTATAAGTTTGAACCTAGATGCTTGCCAGGTCAGCTCTTACGACAGACATCAAGTAGTCGAACTTTTCCGTGAACTGGGATTCGTCCAATTGCTATCCAGACTGCCTGAGGAGATAGAAGGGACACTAACTGTAGCTCCCAGCCAGGCCATATCCAAGAAGGACTACCACATAATTAACACTGACCAAGCTTTAGATAAGCTTATTACCCAGTTGCTGACCGCCAAAGAATTCACCGTTGACCTGGAGACTTCCAGCAAAGAAGTCATGGCTGCTGAACTTGTCGGCATCTCATTGTCATCAACACCAGGTGAAGCCTACTACATACCGGTGGGACACCGTGGCTTAAGCCAAATATCCCAGCTACCATTGTCTCAAGTCATTGCCAAGCTTAAGCCTGTGCTTGAAGACGCCAAAATCCCCAAAACAGCCCACAACGGCAAATTTGATATGACGGTGCTTGCCGAATACGGGATAAAGCTTGAGAATTTGACCTTCGATACCATGATTGCCGCTTATCTGCTTGGCGAAAAATCCATCGGGCTTAAAGCGCTGGCTTTCAATAAACTCGGAGTCGAGATGACACCCATCACCGACCTAATCGGCAAAGGAGCCAAGCAGCTCTCTATGGCGATGATAGCAACAGAACAGGTTGCCGATTATGCCGCTGCCGATGCCGATATTACTCTAAGACTTAAAAACATGCTCGACGCCGAGCTGCAAAAAGAAGGACTATGGCAACTTTTCAGTGAAGTGGAGATGCCTTTAGTCCCGGTGCTGGTAGCTATGGAAAGAAATGGGGTCGCTATAGATGTTGAACTGCTGCGAGATATGTCTCACAGCCTGGGGAAAGAAATGCTCAGACTGGAAGCAGAGGTTTACAACAGCCTCGGCTACAGGTTCAACATAAACTCGTCACAACAACTATCCCGAATCCTTTACGAGGAGCTGAGACTCCCCAAGCCGCGCAAAACAAAAAGCGGCTATTCCACCGAAGCTGCAGCACTTGAAGAACTAAGAGAAACTCACCCCATAATTGGACTTGTCTTGCAATACCGACAGCTCGCCAAGCTGAAGTCAACTTACACCGATGCTTTCCCTGCCTTAGTCAACCCTAAAACAGGCAGGCTCCATACCAGCTTCAACCAGACAGGCACAACCACCGGCCGCCTTTCCTCCAGCGAGCCGAACATGCAAAACATCCCCGTAAGAGGCGAGCTGGGGGGGCGAATAAGGCAGGCCATTATCGCCCAGCCGGGGTGGTATCTCCTATCTGCCGATTATTCACAAATTGACCTCAGGGTATTAGCTCATATCTCCCAGGACCCTGAACTTATCGCCACTTTTCTGAGAGATGAAGATGTCCATACCGCCACCGCCTCCAGTGTCTTCAACATATCCCCGGACAAGGTGACATCAGAGATGCGTCGCGTGGCCAAGACGGTCAATTTCGGCGTAATCTACGGCATGAGCGACTATGGCCTGGAGCAAGCCACCGAATTCAGTCGAGAGGAAGCCGCCCAATTCATCACCTCCTATTTTGAAAAATACCCCAAGGTCAAAGAATATATCGAAAACACCAAAAGCCAAGCCAGAGAGCGGGGCTACGTGCAAACGGTGATGGGCAGGAGGCGCTACATACCTGAAATCAACTCGCCAAACCGGCAGGTCAGAGAAGCTGCCGAGCGAATGGCAATAAACATGCCGGTGCAGGGCACCTCTGCCGATATTATCAAAATCGCCATGGTCAACCTTCACCGCGAGATGGGAAACCGGAACTTGCGAAGCAAGATGACCCTCCAGGTTCACGATGAGCTTGTCTTCGAGGTGCCTCCAGAGGAGATAGACTTGATGAAGGAACTGGTCTCCCAGATAATGCCTCAAGCCTTAAAGCTCAGCGTGCCGCTAAAGATAGACATCAAGCTGGGCAAAAACTGGGCCGAGATGGGATAATATTCGACCTCAAAATACACATATGGAGGGCTTTACAGCTAATAGCGCCAATGCTAGATTTGACAAACCAAACTGCTTAGACGCCCTCAAAGTTAGCCTACGAATATGGTGCAGCATAAAAATCCGCTATTTGTCTGCGCGGCCCGAAAAACTTATGTTTCTGCTAGATAGAACATCCCAGAGCTTTCGCATCCCTTTTATAGTAGATTTTTACGTAATTTACTAATCGATACAATAATTATTTGTAACAGGATTATTGAAATATTGACATTTATTGTCAATTCTGTTATTATTGCGTTAGTAATATAACCAGAACCGATTTAAACATATTACGAGGTGGTTATTATGGTACGAACTTCGGAATCAAAAACAGAAGCCTTCCGGCGTTTAGCAACCAAAAGAACAAGCGCAGTGCTAGAACGGATTCGAGTTTTGGGGCATTGCGCAAATCCCCAACTTTATGAATATAGTGAGGAGGATGTCAGGAAAATATTCCAAGCTATAGAAAGAGAGCTAAGAACCATAAAGGCGAGGTTTCAGAACTCAAGCAAAGCAGAATTCCACTTGTAAAGCGGAGGTAAGCTATAAGTTTCTTGGGGGTTGATATGTATACTCTTGAGACAATCAAAACAGAGCAAATTGGTGCCGACTTGTCAAAGGTTGTTGACAAGATTATCAAGCAGTACGAAAGCTTCCCCAAGGCATTTCAGAAGGAAGCTATCCAGAACGCCTGGGATGAACGTTTAGACAAGAAAAAAGCAACGAATTGGGAGATAAAAATCTATACTGACAGTGCGGATGAGCAAGCTCACCTCGTAGTAGAAGATTTTGGTACTAAGGGAATGGATGAGGAGAGGTGGGATGCTTTCTTATCATTATGGAAACCCAAGAAGGAAGAACTAGATGCTGGTGGACAGGGTCAAGGGAAGTTTGTACTAATGGGAGCATCAAAGAAAAACATCCTTATCGTTGAGAGCATAAGCGATGAAATACTGTATAGATGTAAATTTCTTCAAAACGACAGGAAAAGTTGTGGAGAATGCTCCATCAAAGACTTTGTTCCAAATGCTCAAGCACTAAGCCATAAAGGGACAAAAATCTGGGTCTACGATATTAAAGGGGATTTCCTGAATTCGATTAATGCTCAAGAATTCGTTGATTCAATAGCTGAAACATGGTGGCAAATCCTAGCAGACCGCTTCGCTGCTAAGATTTGTCTTTTTGGCAAAGATATAATTCCACCTAAACTCCCTTCTCCGAGAGAGGAACTAACTCTTTTAGAAAACAAACCACTAGGAGATTTTGGAAGAATAAAAAGAATGGTCTTGCAGTTTTATGACGAACCTATAGCAGAAATTTTCCAAGGTGTAAGGGTCCAAAGGGCGAATATGATGATTGTTCGGATACCTTTTGAGGTTTACGACAAGGAATACCAGAATCGTTTTTCTGGGTACATTGAGTTTGATGATATTTTAGAACGTCTTTTGAAAGACATAGAAAGAACCGATCACTGTGGTTTCTTGTCAGAGTCACCGTGGAAGGAAATTAAAAGCCTGGTAAAAGAAGAAAGCGAAAAATTCGTTGACAAGATCATTCCCAAGAAGGCGGCACCAAAGGTTTTTCTTCCAAAAAACTTAAATACGATAATTCAAAAGGCTAATCAAATTATCATTGAGAACTGTCCTGATTTACAAGGTCCCGGAACAATTGTTCCGCCTATATCTAAAAAATCTAAACCGTTTTTAAGATTGGACTATCTGGTACTTAACAAAAGGGAAGTCAAATACGGGGACACTATTAAGCCCTCCTGCAGGGTGGTTAATGAAGCCGATGAAGACAAGAAATGCCTATTAAGGGTAGAGCTAAAAAGAGAAGGGCAAAGGTTTTTTAAAGAAGAGTACAAACTTAAAATAGGTGCCGAAGACAAAAAGCCACTAAAACTATCCGAAATAGAATTGACGAAGGAAGATTACCCAAAAGGTAAATATACTATAAGGGCCACGATTCAAGAAGATACGCACGACGTCGACACCAAGGCGACCAGTTTTTACTTAGAGATAAAAAGGGAGCCTGCAAAAAGAGGATTTATCAAAAATATTGAACCTTTCGAAAGCAACGAACCAATCAGAAATAAACCAATAAACAAGGGGGTCATAGAAATAAACTTTGCGCATAAAGACTTTCTTAATGTATATGAGGTATTTAGCAAAATGAAAAAGCAGAATGAGCAAATAGGCTTCTATCTCATCAAGATTTGTTTAGACGAAGCAATCAGTGCATTATATAAGGTGAAACTAAAAGATCTTGGCAATCAAGACTTAGATGACATAATAAAAGAAATCAACCGGTTAAAGGACAGGATGTACTATGAAGTCTACATCTAATGACAGGGGGAATAAGAAAATAGAACTCGGCAGAAGAACCAACGAGGGCTATAAATATGAGGCCAAGATTGACCTCAGTAAAGATCTCTCCTCCCAAATTACCAGAGTAATTAAAGAAAAAGAGATAAATGAGATTATAAGCAGGAAAGTTGAGGAACTTAGGGAAGCGATAAAAGGATTCCCTGACAAAGAACAGAGTCTCGAATACTATTATCAAACAGGTAGAAACCTATTATTCTTGGACAATGAATTATTCAGAGACATCGCTCCCTACAGTGTGTTTAGAAGAATTTTTGAGGAGCTACCAGAGATATTGCCAGGCTTAGGAAAAAGAGCCGTTGCCACAAAGCATTTAGACATCATGTTTAAGCTAGCCCATATAGACAGAAATGACTTGTCTAAAGCTTCATGGGATCAATGGTACGAAATAATGAAATTTAAAGATATTTACAAAAGACAAGATTTGCTTAAGCAAGCTCTGGATTACTGCAAATCGGGAATGTCTGGCCCCCGCCTACGCAAGGAAATTCAGGACCTTATGGGAAACTCGAGAATTATCTCTAAATAGATTAAACATAATATAAAATGACCAAAGCAATCAGAGCTAGGAATTGAGCTGCAGCGGAACGGATAAAGAGCCCACTTCACACTGGCTAGCCTCTCGTAACATGTCTATCAGAATTGGCAAAAACTGGGCCGAGATGGTATAGACTAACAAACATATCCTCCTTGAGAATCAAATGGCTTTTCTTAGAGCCTCTCCAGCAGTTGTTGCGCTGCCTTGGTGAGCCCGGGGTCAGTTGACATCTCAATACATTTCTCCAGGTCGCTCCTTGCTTTAGCCACCTCGCCACCCTTGCGGTAATAAGCATAAGCCCGATTAAAATATGCTTTGGCAAGCTCCGGGTCCAGCTCTATCGCCATCGTGCAGTCAGCTATAGCCTTGTCGAACTCCTTTTTGTTAATGTACATAAGGCCCCGGTTATCATAAGCTACAGCCAGCTTCGGGTCTAAATCTATAGCCTTATCATAATCGGCTATGGCTCTATCAAACTTGTACTGCCCGGCATAAGCCTCCCCCCTGTTGTTGTAAGCCATGACAAACCTCGGAGCAAGCACAATAGCCTTGTCATAATTAGCTATAGCTGATTGAAACTGCCCCCTATCGAAGTACACGCTACCACGATTATAATAAGCCTCAGCACGTAGGGGGTCAAGCTCAACCGCCTTATCAAAGTCAGCTATTGCTTTATCAAGCTCACCTTTCTTATGATAGGCAAGCCCACGGTTGTTATAAGCCATGGCAAACTGTGGGTCGAGCGCAAGCGCCTTAGTGTATTCCACAATGGCTTCATCATATCGCCCTTGCCCAAAGTGCTCATTACCTCTATTAAGGTGTTCTTTGGCCGGACTCATGCAGCTCACTACCATTAACGCAGTAGTAAAGGCAACGCAAGCCGCCAGTATAAGCCTTCCTTTGTAGTTCATTGTCAGCCTTCCGCTAAACACAACTGTGCGCTGCTTTTACCTGAAGATTATACCCAGCAGCTATTTAACACACAAGCACTTTAAGTTACAATACAAGAGTACAAAAACCAACAGGCAACTGAAGGGATAATAAAGGAGGTCAAACGTTGCCGGAACTGCCTGAAGTCGAAACCATAAAGAGCGAACTTTTACCACACATAATCGGACGACGGTTCACCGGCGTCATCGTCTACGATGCTAAGCCGGTGCGCCAGCCTTCAGTCGAAGAGTTTCGCCGAAAACTGGTAGGGCAAAAGATAACCAGCCTTGAGCGCCGCGGCAAGTACCTCATCTTCCACCTGTCCAGCGGCGACGTGCTGGTTACACACCTCAAGATGTCAGGGGCTCTGCTGCTGAATCCAAAACAAACTGACCGTCACGCCAGAGTCATCTTTCACCTCGACAACGGCAGCCAGCTTGTCTTTACCGACCGCAGACGACTGGGAGCCGTCTGGCTACTAGAAAATGAACAGGCTGTTACCGGCAAGCTCGGCCCCGAACCTTTAACTCCCAAATTCACCGCTGAGACTCTAGCCAAACGATTGCAGAGCCATCAGGCGCCGATAAAAGCCGTGCTGCTCGACCAGGCTTTCCTCGCCGGTATCGGCAACATGTACGCCGATGAAACCCTGTTCGCCGCCAGAATCCACCCGCTGCGGAAGGCAAACAGCCTGTCACCCCAAGAAATCAGAAATCTACACAAAGCCATCGTAGACATCCTGCGCTCAGCCATTGATAGCAAAGGCGCCAGCGTTGACACCTATAAACGCCCCGATGGTCAGCTGGGCACTGCCCATTTTAACTTCTGCGTCGCCCACCGCGGCGGCAAACCTTGTCCCGTCTGTGGCACAGCCATCCAGCGCCTTGCCATCAGAAACCGCGGCAGCTGCTTCTGCCCCAACTGCCAGAACCCCTAGACAGACGTGGTATAATTTATCAGGCTGTCTGAAAATGTAGTCCCGACCCTTTAGGGTCGGGCTCCCGAGGCTAAAGCCTCGGGGCTACATGTTTAATGTGTATCACCAATGAGCTATAATTTTTCCCACAAAGTGGGAGAGACAGATTGCCAGTTAGAGTTTAGACAGACGTGGTATAATTTATATTATTGAGGATAAAGGAGGTGGAAAATGTGAACACGTTAGAGCACAAAAATTAGCCATCCTATCAATCGAACTTGAAAGGAGGTAAATTTTGAGAAAGGCGATTTTTATTTTCCTCGGTTTATTCCTTGCACTGTCGATGTTCTCTTTCCCCGCAGACACGATAAGTGCCCAAACAACGTCCACTCCACAATTATCTACATCTTTACCAGGCGCCATAACAGCGGATGAAAAAGCATTGATAGATGACATCCTAAAAGAACTTGATCAAGCCCGGAAATTAACCAACGACAAGAATATCATAAACCAGATAGGAGTCATCAAAGACTGGGTCAAGAAGATGCAGGGTCTCGCAGAGCGTGGTGACACAAAAGCGGCCCTTGAAATCAAGTACACCATAGCTAAGCGGCTAGAATGGCTAATAAACCAGTTACCTCTGGCCACACCCGGCACGACAGCGGCTGTTGCCGCCGTACCAGCCCAAAACCCACTGTATGATGAGCTAGTCAGAATCCGAGCTAAAATAGACAGGCTCATAGAGCTAGAGGAGAGGGAAATTCCAACCGAAAAGCCACCCCCTCCACCTGAAATCCAACGCCCGCCGGAGATGGAAAAACTGATTGTTTACTCAGCCAAGTTCCTCTGCGGTCCGGCATTTGGCGGGGAAGGCGTTCAGCCCGGCTCCTACTCCACAGCCATCAATGTCCATAACCCGCATAACGACACTGTCTATTTGTTCAAGAAAGCCGTTATTGCCCAGCGAGAGGATGAACCCAGGGGCCGAATATCTGCCTTCCATAAAGTTCGTCTGGCACCTGATGAAGCCATTGAGATAGACTGCATTGATATCAAGTCACTCCTCGGTCCTACACGAGAAGAGACCGTGCCAACTGCTCTACCCCAGCAAACGCAAACCTTGCTCCAAACCAGCGCAGTTAGCATCATGGAAACAAATCGTCTAATTTATTTTATCAAGGGCTTTGTAGTTATTTACGCCACAGCGCCCCTGGATGTAGTTGGCGTCTATACTGCCAGTACCTCCGCTGGCTTCGGCCTCGATGTCGAACAAATACCACGCAGCACCGTCGGCGTCCGTCCCATACCTATTCCAGAAGAGCCAGAAGGAGAAGTATGTCCACCGGAATGCCGCGATTGCCTGACGAAGGAGCAGGCAGGTAAGAAATACGGGCCTGGTGGCGCTGTTACGTGCCAAGAACAACCGTGCGGATGGGATAAAGATCCACAAACAGGCGAGCGGATACCTATGTATTGCTGGAAGCCAACCGAGGAAGCTAAATGCCCCTATGGATGCGTCTGCCTATATAAAGAGGATGCCTACAAAAGATATGGACAAAACGCTGTTCTTTGCCAGGAACAACCCTGCGACTATGATGAACGACAGACCCCTCTGTACTGCTGGAAACCAGCTGAGGAAGTCCAATGCCCGCAAGGATGTTTCTGCGCCACAGAGGCAGAAGCCAGGGAATACGGCTACACCTGGTGTCAGAACCAGAAAATAGCGTGTGGCAAGGATGCCACCACTGGCGCCGACAGGTACTGCTTCCAGAAGCCAGTCGAGCAGGCTTGTCCACAAGGATGCTACTGTCTAACCAAGGACGAGGCCTATGGTAAATTGGGGTCCAATGCTACTCTGTGCCAAGACCAGCCGTGTGGGTATGCTGCAGGTGCGACAGGTGCTGTGCAAACCGCGAAGTATTGCTGGAAACCAACGGAGCAGATTCAATGTCCACAGGGATGTTACTGCCTGACCAAAGAAGAGGCAGGCAAACGAGGTTACACCGCATTATGTCAAGAAAAGTCATGCGGAACTGATACCAGTGGAGTCCTTATGTACTGCTGGAAGCCAGCTGAGCAAGTGCAATGCCCACAAGGATGCGTATGTGCCACCGTCGATGAGGCAAGGAAATACGGCTACGTTTATTGCCAGAACCAACAGATACAATGCGGCACCGATAGATATTGCTTCCAACGGCCAGCCACCACAGAGGTTAAACCTACGCCTGGCAGAATACTCATCGACCCCGCCCAGGATAGAAACCCAGTGGGCACCCAGCACACCATCACAGTGGTTGTCTACGACACCAACGGCAAACCGATGGCAAATGTAAGAATATATATTAAACACACCGGCGCTAATAGCTTCGCCCCGATTGAGCTTACCACCGACGCCAACGGCAAGGCAAGCTATTACTACACCGGCAAAAACACCGGCATCGATACCATCGTGGCTACTGTGAACAACTTGTCAGCCAAAGCTACCAAGGAATGGTACAGCCTTAGGCTGCCAACACCGACCGTCAAATGAAGTCCAAGCAGAGCTGGGGAATCTTCTAGAAGGCTCCCCAGCTCTCACCTAATTTCAAGCTTATCCAAAGCTCCTCTGAGCCGCTTCAGACATTGCCCCTTGCCCAATACCTCCATCGTCTGAAACAGAGGCGGAGCTGCTGTCCTTCCCGTAATCGCTACACGCAGCAGACCAAAAAATGCGCTGGTCTTCAATTTAAGCTCTTCAGCCAATGGCCGAAAAGCAGCCTCTAGCGAAGCTGCATTCCAATCCTTCAACCCATCCATCCTGACAGCCGAAGCCTGGAGACTTTTAATCGCTTCAGCTTTCTCGATTTTACCCAGGAGCAGCCCGATATCATATTCCAGTTCATCAATAAAGAAAAATTCGCTGAGCTGTGGCACTTCAGCCAGAGTTCTAGCTCTTTCTTGAATAAGAGGCATAATTTGACGGATATAGTCGGTATCTAATGGACGATTAACTTCCATCGGCAAATCTTTTTCTAAAAAGGGCATAGCTCGCCGGGAGAATTCTTCTGCACTCAAGCCCCTGAGATAAACCCCATTCATCCAATCGAGTTTATCTTTATTGAACACAGCCGCAGTTCTGCTTATCCGCTCCAGGGAGAAATGCCTTACTATCTCTTCTCGCGTCAAAAGCTCCGTCTTGTCATCCAACGACCAGCCAAGCAAAGCTAAAAAGTTAAACATCACCTCGGGTAAATAGCCTTGCTCTCGATATTCAGTGATGGCCGTAGCTCCATGCCGCTTACTCAACTTCGCCCTATCAGGCCCCAGAATCATAGGCAGATGGGCAAACTGCGGTGGCTGCCAACCGAGTGCCTGGTAAAGCAAAACATGACGTGGTGTGCTAGATAGCCACTCATCAGCCCTGAGAACATGGGAAATCGCCATCAGGTGGTCATCAACTATATTAGCTAGATGGTAAGTAGGATAACCATCAGACTTGAGGAGAACGAAATCGTCAAGTGTGCTGTTTTCAAAAATTATCTGACCACGCAGCAAATCATTGAAAGAGGTTTGGCCTTCAAGAGGCGTCTTAAAACGAACCACTGGGATAATCCCGCTCGCCTCCATCTCAGCCCTTTGTTCTCGTGTAAGATTGCGACAGCGGCGGTCATAGCCCGGTGGCTGCTTTCGCTTTATCTGCTCCTGACGCATCGACTCCAATCGCTCTGTAGGGCAATAGCACTGATAAGCTAGCTCCTGCTTCAGCAACCTATCAGCCACCTCACGGTAAAGCTCCAGCCGCTGTGACTGGAAATAAGGGCCTTCATCCCAATCAAGCCCCAACCAGCGCAGACTCCCCAAAATAACATCTGCCACTCCCTCCACCAGGCGAGCAATGTCGGTATCCTCAATCCGCAAAATAAAAACGCCGTTATTATGCCGGGCAAAGACCCAGTTAAACAGAGCCGTCCTGATGTTACCCAGATGAGGATAGCCGGTTGGACTGGGAGCAAAACGAACCCGAACCATCGCTTCAGACATAGCTAGCTTGGCCTCGAGCATAATGTCCCGTGAAAGCAACCTGCCTTACTGGCAGCTTCACTACGTAGGTATCAGCAATCTTATCATGTATCCCCTGTTTGCGACCGTCAAAGGCAACCCAGATAAAGCCGATAAACAGGGTTACCACCGAGACGATGTATCCTAAAAAACGGCACAGCGCACATTGCCATTTAACCGGAGAACTGTCAGTTCGAATAACCTTTATCCCCAAAGCCATCTTCCCCGGCGTCTGACCCCGCCATACCCAAAAGCCCAACCAATAAGCAACCGATATAACTAACCCGCTCGTCACCCAGATTACCGGAGCAGGGAAAAAGCAGGCTATAATCCCAGCAATAAACCCTAAAATTAAGAGGTCAATAACACCTGCCCCGAGCCTAACCCAGAAGCCAGCATACTCTAAGGCAAACTCTTTTGGCTTCTTCTCCAACCCAAATTCCTTTCGAAAACGCTAGCCTTACTGCACGTTCCTGGATTTACTGAAGGCAACAAATCATCCCACAATGCTTATGTAATCAGAGGAATATCCTGAGAAGATACAGAGAACGATTAATAGATTACTGCCAAATCCTTACTTTTTGGTCAGGATACGGTACATGCCTTCAAGTTCGTTCAAGCGTCTCCTGATCCGCTCGGTTAGCTGCTCAGCCTGCTTCAAGGCATTCCGGGTATCTTCAATGTCAGTTGTGATTTTGAACAGTAACTCGTTTCTCCGGACTGCCGAATCAGCTTCAAAAGTCTCCAGACTACCATACTCACCGTACTCGGCCTGTAACTTCGAGTATAAGTCACCCTCGCGTCCCATCTGATCTTTCTTTATTTGACCAAAAGACTTATCAGCACCCTTCATCTTTAATACCTCTCTTCAAATACAATTTAACACATTATCCATGCGCTAAGCAATAGGGAAAGGCAAAAAATTAAAATCTTTGCCGCCTATGAGTCGGATAGCCTGTTTCAAGTCTGAAGGCAATTCACAGGTGAACTCTCGATACTCACCGCTGGCAGGTAAACGGAAACCCAATCGGTAAGCATGGACGAACTGCCGCTTAACATAGGCTGACCTGACACCATATACCGGGTCACCAACGACCGGATAGCCTATAGCCGATAAATGGACTCGTATCTGGTGAGTCCGGCCAGTCTCAGTGCTAATCTCAAGTAAGGTGTATTCACCCAGATATTCCTTCACCTTATATTTGGTCCTGGCTTGTCTGCCACCAGAAACTACCGCCATGCGTTTGCGATTAGATGGGTCACGCCCGACAGGAGCATCGATAATGCCCTGACTCGGAGTCACTTTGCCTTTAACTAAGACAAGGTAGCCCTTGGATACTGACCGGGCTTTGAATTGATTAATCAGATATTGCTGAGCGGCGCTATTCTTGGCGATAATCATCAACCCCGAGGTATCCCTGTCCAAACGGTGAACTATACCCGGCCGCATGGCATCACCAAAGTTAGCCAAATCTGGACAACGAGCTAAGAGGGCATTGACCAAGGTATGGACGGTATGTCCCGGAGACGGATGGACAACTAACCCAGCCGGCTTGTCTATCAGCAGAAGGTCATCATTCTCATAAATCACATCCAGGGGAATAGATTCAGCAACAAGTGAGACCTGTTCGGGAGGTGGCAAGCTAACATGAATCTCGTCTCCAACGTTCAACTTCTGGCTTGCCTTGGCTCCACACCCATTAACCTGAATATAACCCTGCTCGATCAACTTCTGAAGGCGGGAGCGTGATAACCCGGGGTACTCCCTAGCCAGATATTTATCAAGGCGAATTGCTGATTCAGCAACCTGCAATATTTTAACTTCTGGCTCCAGAGGAACTGACATCTCCTTTTCTCAGCGCCCGAAAGATGAAAACAGCCAAAACTATAGCACCAACAGTTATGGCTGAGTCAGCGGCATTAAATACTGGCCAGTGAAAATCACGCCACAGGCGAACATCAATAAAGTCGGTAACATAACCAAAACGAAGACGGTCTATCAGATTGCCTACAGCACCGCCAAAAACCAGACCCAGAGCAAAGCTGCTCAGCAAGCTAATCCGGGGAAGATAGCGATAAAACAGCAAAATAGTCACCAGCCCAACTATAGCGACTAGAATTAACAGGAAAACTTGGTTAGCGAAAAGACCAAAAGCCGCACCAGTATTCCGTACATTGGTCAAGCTTAAACAGCCAACCAAGGGGATTGTTTCATAGAGGTCTAAATAAGACCTAACCCACAGCTTGCTTATCTGGTCTAAAGCCACCACAAAGGCAGCAATGATGAGGAATAATCCTCCCCGCCACCCACTACCTTGCCGTTCTACTTCTGGCATTCTTCGCCTGGCTCGCTTTACACTCAAGACACAGGTTCGCGTGCGGCAATGCTTCAAGCCTAGCCAGCTCTATGTGCCGACCACATAGGTCACATATACCATATGTGCCAGCTTCATACTTCTTAAGAGCGTGCTCCACTTCCGCCAGAGCGTCAGTCAACCGTCTCTCCAGAGCCAGCCTCTTCTCTAACTCAAAAGCCTCAGTAGCCCCCTCCTCCCTCTTCCCAAAAGGACTGCCTTCCCGCTGTTCATCGGCAGACTTCTTCTCAGCCTTAAGCTGCTGAAGCTCATAATTCAAACTCGTCTGCTCTTGTTTTAAACGCTCAAAAAGCTCAGTAAAATTGGTCATTTCGCAAACCTGTTCTAGCATTCTGTAAAAACTATTCTAGCCTATGCTAGCTATGAAAGCAAGCTAGTCAACCATAACACGTAGCTGGCGTATAGCGCCTATCGCCTGTCCCCGCCAGTGATTATTGGCGAAGATAAAAGTCTTTTCAGTTAGACTCTTCAGCTTGCTTATCCGGGGCAGCCATTCCTTCAGCTCCTCGACTGAATAAGTATAATCATACCTTTCGTAAGCGTGTTCATGCTGCCACCACTTAGCTGCATTACGTCCATGAAAACGCACATAGCCAATACTACTGGTAACCTCAGCCAAAGGAGGCAGAAGCTTCGGCAACTGCGGCTCGTCAACACAGCAGAAACCAAGGTTACGGTTTCGCAGCCAATCGAAGACTTCGGGCTTCAGCCATTGAGAGTTGCGAAATTCAACAACCACCGGTAAATCACCCAGCCGTTCCCGAAAAAGCGCCAGGTAATCACAATTCTGACGACTGAAGCCAAAGCTATAGGGAAATTGAGCTAACACACAGCCCAGCTTACCGGCATCAATAAAAGGTTGGAGCATATGAACAAAAACTACGAAAACCCTGTTATCTTGCTGACGCTGATGCGTCATCTCCTGATTCGCCTTAACTGAAAACAAGAAACCATCTCCAGTCTTATCAACCATAGCTTCCAGAACAGAAAGCTTAGGTAAAGCATAAAATGTAGAATTCAGCTCTAAAGAATTGAATTCACGGGCGTAGTAACCCAGCCACCCCTGCCGCGGCATCCCACGAGGATAGAAGTTACCTACCCAATCATTATAGCTAAAACCAGATGTTCCGAAGTAAAGCACACCTTAGTCTAGCACAGCCCTCAGCAGAAACAAAGCTAACTCAGAGGCTGTCCGAAAACTCTAACTGACAATCTGTCTCTCCCGCTTTGTGAGAAAATTATAGCTCATCGGTGATACACACTAAACATGTAGCCCCGAGGCTTTAGCCTCGGGAGCCCGACCCTAAAGGGTCGGGGCTACATTTTCGGACAGCCTGAGAAACGATTAAATTTTCGATTTACTATGAAGCTAAATAGCTTGGATGATAGCCCATATCCCAACTATAATTAGATAAATCCCTATAAGATAGTTGAGTATTTTGGGGAAAATCATCACTATGATGCCGAAGATAAGGGTCAATATACCCATCAGCAAACCACTTACTTGTAACATAGAAACGTTCCCTCCTTCCTGAAATAGCTTATATACCACACAAATTGGCGGTTAATGCTCCTAGAGATACCCTGCTTACCTCAAATAGAATGCTCTTATCTATTTATAAGAGCCAGCACACCCCACACTATCAAAAAGATACCGACAATTAGGTACAGCGGCAACCATTGAAACAAAATCAACACGCCAGCGACTATAGCGATAATCGCCATAGTGACACTACTGATGCTTATAGTCTTTTTAGCCATATGAACATAAACCTCCTTCAGTTTATTTGCTGCCTATATTATTGATTTTTGGCTATGCTGTCAATATCAGCAGGGCATCGAGTCATGAAGGAGTGTAGCGACCAAAGAATCTCACTCAGGAACAATGCCAGCAAAAAAGCAGCGGATGGTCCCTTCCAGGACAACATCCGCCGCTGCAGCCGTCAAGCGAATCGGAGAAAGCCTTATACTTCCCTGAACTCGCCTTCTACAGTACCTTCCTCGCCACCAGGAGGTCCACCCGGAGCTTCACCACCGGGAGCCTCACCACCAGGCGGAGGCGGTGCTCCAGCCTGCTGATAAACGGCAGCACCGATCTTCTGCATCGTTTGAGATAGCTCTTCCACTGTATTGCGAACATAATTTATATCTGTTCCTTGAAGAGCCGAACGCACCGCAGCTATCTTGCCTTCAACTTCCTGCTTCAAGTCAGCCGGTATCTTGTCTCCTTGTTCGCGGAGCGTTCGTTCAGCAGTATAAACCAAGGTATCAGCCGTATTCCGAGTCTCCACCTCATCTTTCTTTCTGGCATCTTCAGCAGCATAAGTTTCAGCTTCCCTAGCCATCTTCTCCACTTCACCCTTGCTCAGACCACTGGAGGCAGTAATGGTAATCTTCTGCTCCTTGCCCGTACCCTTGTCCTGTGCCCGGACTTCCAGAATGCCATTAGCATCAATATCAAAGGTAACCTCAATCTGGGGCATGCCTCTCGGGGCCGGCAAAATGCCGTCAAGTACGAAACGGCCTAAAGTCCGATTATCCGCTGCCATGGGACGTTCCCCCTGCAGCACATGGATTTCCACGCTGGGCTGGTTATCAGACGCCGTGCTGAAAATCTGGCTCTTTCTGGTGGGTATTGTGGTGTTCCTTGGTATGAGCTGTGTGGCCACACCGCCCAGTGTTTCTATACTTAAAGTAAGCGGCGTAACATCAAGCAGGAGAACATCTCTTACATCTCCCTTGAGTACACCAGCCTGGATAGCTGCACCTAGTGCCACCACCTCATCAGGATTAACGCCTTTAACGGGCTCCTTGCCAAAAAACTGGCGCACCATATCCTGAACCTTGGGCATTCTCGTTTGACCGCCAACCAGAATCACATCGCTTACCTTGGCCGCAGTAAGTTTGGCATCAGCTAACGCTTTGCGGCACGGTTCTATGCTCCTTTCCAGCAAGTCCATGGACAACTGCTCCAGCTTGGCTCGCGTTAGAGTTATATTCATGTGCTTGGGCCCGGAGGCATCA
This sequence comes from Chloroflexota bacterium, assembly GCA_016865855.1. GTDB lineage: Bacteria > Chloroflexota > Dehalococcoidia > GIF9 > UBA5629 > 9FT-COMBO-48-23. The sequence goes on from VGNX01000003.1 coordinate 75,191, forward strand.
GCCGTGATGAAAGGCAAATTTATCTCCGTCTGACCCACTGTGGATAGCTCGCGCTTTGCTTTCTCGCCAGCATCCTTCAGTCGCTGCAGTGCCATCCTATCCTGTTTCAAGTCCACACCCGATTCCTTCTTAAACTCATCACACAGCCAGTCTATAATTCTCTGGTCAATATCATCGCCGCCGAGATGAGTATCACCGTTGGTTGACTTAACTTGGAATTGGCCTTCACCAAGCTCAAGTATGGAAATGTCGAACGTGCCACCGCCGAGGTCATAGACAGCGATAGTTTCCTCCTGCTTCTTATCCAGCCCGTAAGCCAAAGCTGAAGCGGTTGGCTCGTTTACTATACGTATCACATTCAACCCAGCAATGGTTCCAGCATCCTTGGTCGCCTGGCGCTGGCTGTCATTAAAATAGGCCGGCACCGTAACCACCGCATCGATGACCTTCTCGCCGAGGTAAGCCTCAGCATCAATCTTCAGCTTCTGCAGAATCATGGCTGAGATTTCCGCCGGGCTATACTGCTTGCCCCCCATCACCACCCAAGCATCGCCATTACTGGCTTCGACTATCTTGTAAGGCAGGCGTTTTATATCATACTGAACTTCGGAGTCTTTGAATTTGCGCCCCATTAGCCGCTTGATGCTAAAAATAGTGTTCTCCGGATTGGTAATCGCCTGCCGCTTTGCCAGCAATCCCACCAGCCGTTCGCCCTTCTTATCAATAGCCACTACCGAAGGTGTTAGCCTTTCCCCCTCAGCATTGGGGATTATTTTCGGTTCACCACCTTCGATAACCGCCACCAGACTGAACGTGGTTCCTAAATCAATACCAACTGCTTTGCCCATACTGTCCTCCTTCTGACACAAAGTTCTTTATGATTATTCTCATTTTCTACTCTGTTTCCCTGTTCAAATCTTCCTCACCCTGTTTGGCAACTTCATCGGCCAATGATTCGCCACCCTTCCCCACCACCACCTGTGGCGCCCGAAGTAACTTGTCCTTCAGTTTATATCCCTTTCGAACCTCATCCAGTACCACACCTTCCACACCTTCCTGCTGGGCTACTGCTTCATGAAGGCTCGGGTCGAATTTCTCGCCTACACACTTCATTTCGGCCAGCCCATGTTTATTCAAAACATCAAACAGCATACGCTGAATCTGCTTAAAACCGGTAATCCAACTGAGGCCTTTACCCGCAGGACTAACTCCTTCAAAAGCCCGGCCAAAAGCATCCAGCACCGGCAATATATCGCAAACCAGTGTGGAGTTGGCCCAGTTTATCAGCTCTTTTTTTTCCTGTTCCTCACGCGTTTTGTAGTTTCTAAAATCAGCCTCAGCCCTCTGCCAGTTAGCCAAATACCTTTCAGCCTTCTCCTTCTCCTGAGCAAGAACCTGCTTTAAAGACTCGATATCCGCTTCTTCGGCTAGCTCAGACACTTCACTCTCAGATGCCACTCTGTCTTCTTCAGCCAATCTAAAGCCTCCTTATAGCAACTTTAATCGCCACGGCAAACTCCAGCCACCAGATCGCTCAATATCTCGGACATATAGCCCACCGTAGAAATAGCTCTGCGGTAATCCATCCGTGTTGGGCCAATCACCCCGATGGTGCCACCAACCTGACCAGGGATACCATAGCGGCTGAAAACCAAGCTCAAATCACGCAATGTCTCATCTCGATTCTCTTCACCGATCACGACCTGCACTCCAACATCGCTCGACTGCCGGGCGAAAGCGGAGCTAAGCCACTCCTTAGTCTCCATCAGCTCCATGATACTCCACATCCTGTCCTTGTGAGCGAACTCAGGTTGTCCAAGCATCAAGCGCAATCCTTCAAGATAAGGTTGTTCATATTCCAACTCATCCTCAACAGCCATTATGTCAATCACAGCTCCAGTCACTTGCTCCTCTTCCGAGGAAAGCCCTGGCTTCTTAGCCAAAATCTCGGAGCTTGTCAGCCCCGAATAAGCTGCGTTTAATTTGCTAGCCAGGATTGTTAGCCGTTCTTGGGCGACCGGTTCCTCGAAAGACAAAAGCTGCCGCTTGAGTATAGCCTCGCTAAGTACCAAAACCATAAGAGCCACGAACTCTTGCAAGGCTACCAGCTCTAAGTGCCTGAACCGACACTGTCTCGGCTTAGGAGAAGTGACCAAAGCTGCATTTCTAACCAAGCGTGCTGCAATAGTTGCCGCCAGCTTCAGCCACCTCTCAAATTCCTCTTCCACCTCATGGAAAAGTTTCCGAATGTGATACTGCTCCTCCAAGGGAAGCTCGGCTTCCTTAGTCAGCGACTCCACATAATGGCGATAACCTCTATCTAAAGGCACACTGCCAGATGAGGTATGAGGTCGGGTAATATAGCCCGCCTCCTCAAGATATGCCATGTCATTGCGAATAGTCGCTGGACTCACCCCTAGCTCATAATTACGGAAAATAGTCTCCGAAGCTACAGGCAATGCCGTAGCAATATACTCGCTGACTATTATCCTCAGAACAGCTTCTCTTCTCGGAGTTAAACCTTTCAACATTTTTAGCACTCTCCCCCCAAGACTGCTAACTGCTATAATTTACCACTATATCAAAAATATGTCAAAACCGAAAAGGCAATAAATAAGGCGGCCTTAAGGCCGCCTTATTTAAACCACCAAATAATCTAGTGTTACCTCTCCGAATAGGTAACCTCAAGAACGACTTCTGACCATTCAATAAATTCGGCAACATGGTTGCCGTTAGTCACCTTCATAAATAGAGCTTCCACCTGGAAGCGGGTAACAGCCGCTGCGGCAACATTAGCTATTTCTTGAGTTATATCCAATACAATCGGTTGACTGGTCAGGAGAGGGACGGTTATTAGATTACTACCGGTATAAGCAAATTTCGGCAGCTTATCACCATACGTGACCTTCCACATGCGCAGCCCGCCAAGTCCCGTAGTGCTGGGGAATGGGTTTCCAGCTATAGCCCTCGTAGTGAACTTCAAGCTGGCGCTTTGTATATTTTTCCCCGCCAGGCTCCAAACATCAAAGCTCCAGAAAGCACAGTAGCCAATATTTTTATCATCATCTCCAGCCAGGGTTCTGGAATTGTCTGCACGATTCTCCGACGATACTGTTCCAGTCTCCTCGGCAACCGGCGTGATAGTTACTGTCCTTACGGCTGCCGCCACGGTAACCATCACATTGCCCTTGGTTTCGCCGCCTCTGCCATCGCTGAGAATAACGGTAATATTGTAGTTTCCACCTTTATTAGGCGCTTTCCAGGTAACCTTGTTGCCCACGCCAGTGATGCTCCCCTCGCTGGCCGACCAGCTATATCTGACCACATCGCCATCAGGATCGGTAGCAATACAGGTAAGCGTCGTGCTGCCTCCATATAGAATCCCAGATGGGCTGGCGGTCAGGCTAGAAATCTGCGGCGACTGATTAGCACCAACCGTTATGGTCAAGCTAGCCTGCGCCGAACCACCTTTGCGGTCTTCCACGGTGGCTGTGATGGTATAAGTCCCGTAATTCGGTGGAGCTTTCCAGATAACAATGGGACCGGCACCGCTGAAGTCACCGCCAGTGCATGCCCACTTGAAATCTAACTGGTCACCATCTGCATCCTGGGCTATACACTGAATTTCAGTGTTCCCTGAAGGATAAAGCTGCATCTTCTCCGCCACCATACTTGAAATTACCGGCGGTTGATTACCGCTCGGCGTGGGCGGTAGTGGCGGTGGCGGCGGCGCTTCGCGTGTACCACAGGCACCGCCCAGCATGGCTACTACAGCCAGCATAACCAGGACTATACCGAAGCCGCTTTGGGAAATGTTCATCTTCATTTACCTCCTTAAAAGTATATCTCAACTCAACGCTGTCAACAATCAGAGCAAACCCATAATACTCGTCAAGACTACTGTCTCGTGCTTGCGGCAATATCATAGCTTATAATCTTCCAGGCGTCAGGACCAACGGTCTTAACACTGAAATCCCACACCTCACCCGGCCCCAGATTCTCCTTAATAGCTGATGCTTTAGCTATGAACTTGCCATTCTTATCATAGAAATTAACTGCTATCATGGCAAACCTTATGGTAACATTGCTAACATTCTGGGCTCTGCCGATGACCACGGCTGAGCTTTGAGGTGCACCACCAGTGAACTCATGCACCGTCATGCTATGGCTCAGTATTTTTAGTTCCCCACCTGAAAGTTTACCATCGCGTGTCCCTGGTTTGGTACACCCAAAAGAACCAGCCAACAGAACCAGCATCAAAGCTATGGTTACAACCCTAACTGTCCCTCTCATTATCCACACACTCCCCTTGCAATACTTGGAATTGTCTCCTTCCCTATCGTCGACCACAACAGCCCCGATTGGGTCTGGGAATCACGCTTACTGTTAAGGTAGCCTGGGTGCTGCTACCAGTCCCATCTTCAGCGATAACCATAATGTGATAGTCAGCATAACCAAATCATGCCCAACTTCGTTCCGTTAGCACTCGACCGTAGAAATGCTTCCTCCGCCAAACAAGCTAGCAACAGTATACACAGGCGTGGCAATTTTAGCAAACAATCACGGCTGTTGACCTTGCTTTGACAGGATGGTATCATTCTCTAGATTTCCCGGAGATACAGGATTGGCTGACAACGCCAGGCAAGATACCGAAATCGCTCGATTTCTTAAGCTAGAAGCTAGGCGGCAAAAGGAAACTATAAATCTTATTGCCGCCGAAAATTTCGCCAGCCGAGCGGTGCTCGAGGCTCAAGGCTCCATGCTAACCAATAAGTATGCCGAGGGCTACCCCCAACGCCGCTATTACGCCGGCTGCCCCAATATAGATGCCATAGAAAGCCTGGCAATTGAGCGAGCCAAGAAACTGTTCAATGCTGAGCATGCCAACGTCCAGCCCCATAGCGGTAGTCAAGCCAATATGGCGGCCTATTTCGCCTTTCTCGAGCCCGGCGATACCGTTATGGGAATGAGCTTAAGCCATGGCGGTCATCTAACTCACGGCGCCCCAGCCAATTTCTCAGGGAAATGGTATAACTTTGTCCCCTACGGGCTCGACCCAGAAACTGAAAGGCTTGACTACAACAATGTAGAAAAGCTAGCCCTAAAGCACAAGCCAAAGCTTATTGTCGCTGGAGCCAGTGCCTATCCCCGAATTATCGACTTCAGCCGTTTCCGCAGCATAGCCGATGCCGCTGGCGCGCAGCTTGTGGCAGATATGGCTCACATTGCCGGATTAGTGGCTACCAATTTACACCCCTCTCCAGTACCTCATTCCCAAATAATCACCTCATCCACCCATAAAACCTTGCGCGGTCCCCGCAGCGGATTTATTTTATGCAAAGAAGCGCTAGCTTCAAAAATAGATGCCGCCGTTTTCCCCATGATGCAGGGGGGACCGTTGATGCACGCCATAGTTGCCAAAGCTATAGCCTTCTTTGAAGCCATGCAGCCTGAGTTCGCCACCTATCAGAAGGCAGTACTGGAAAATGCTCAAGTCCTCGCCGCTGAGTTAAAGCAGCATGGCTTGCGACTGATCTCCGGCGGCACCGACAACCACCTAATCCTTGTTGACCTTACCCAGACCGGAATAACCGGTATAGCCGCTCAGGAAGCCCTTGAGGCTGCTGGTATCCTGGTAAATAGGAATTCCATCCCCTCCGACCCCAAGCCACCACAAATCACCAGCGGCATCAGGCTGGGCACACCAGCTATTACAACAAGAGGCTTCGGCCCCAAGGAAATGAAGATTGTCGCCTCTTTCATTATCAAGGTGCTTTCCCACCCCGAAGATAAAAAGATACAAAAGGAAGTAGCTGAGCAGGTCGTCTCCATGTGCCACGGTTCCCCCACCCCAGGAATAGACTGAGAGTGCTTATTTGTCATTGCAAGGGGCGTAAGCCCCGAAGCAATCTCAGGGATTGCCACGCTTCGCTCGCAATGACAGAGAGGAGTCACCCAACAATCTCGATAGATCAGCCTTTGACATAAGAAACTTCTTCCTTTCAGAAAGTGAGAGGCTTAAAGGGTCAGAAATTGACAAATATCTCTACAAAATTTGCCATTGAAACCAAAGAGCTAACCAAGAAATACGGTGACCTCATTGCTGTAGATAAACTGAACCTTACAATAGATTACGGCGAGGTATTTGGGCTGCTTGGCCCGAACGGTGCCGGCAAAACAACAATAATCTCCATGCTGTGCACCATAATCAACCCGTCTTCAGGCAGTGCCACAGTAAACGGCTTCGATATATTGAGACAGTCAGCCAATGTCAGGCGCAGCATCGGCATCGTCTTTCAAGACCCAAGCATTGACGACCGTCTCACCGGCAGAGAGAACTTACAGCTTCACGCCTGCCTTTACGATATACCCACAGAGCTAGCCAAAAAGCGTATTGAAGAAGTCCTGAATCTGGTAGGATTAGAGGACAGAGCTGATTCCGCTATGAAAACCTACTCGGGTGGGATGAGAAGACGATTGGAATTGGCCAGGGGTTTACTTCATCACCCCAGGGTGCTCTTTCTTGACGAACCCACCTTGGGCCTTGACCCCCAGACCCGAGAGCATCTCTGGACATACATCGAAAACCTAGCCCGAACAACTGAAATCACTATTATTCTCACCACCCATTACATGGAGGAAGCCGACCGTCTTTGCAGTCGGGTGGCCATCATCGACTACGGTAAAATCAAGGTCATTGACACCCCCACCAATTTGAAGGCGGCTTTGAAAGGCGATGTCATAACCATTACCACAGCTCAACCAGAAAAACTCGCCACCAGACTAACCGAACTCAAACTCACCCCTCACATAGACTCATCAAGATATACCATAAGATTGGCTGTCGCAAATGCAGAAAAGCTCATACCAAGATTAATTAAAATCGCCGCCGAGATTGGAGTAGAAGTCAGTTCCGTGTCTGTCCATCACCCAACGTTAAATGATGTGTTCCTTCACTACACAGGTCGAGAGATAAGAGCAGAAGAAGCCGAGTCGCCGTTCAAAAAGTTCATGATGATAGGGAGGCAAACCAGATGAGCGAACTTAGGAAAATCTATGGATTATGGCGCCGGGAGGTACTTAGATACTGGCGTGAAAAATCACGGATTATTTCTTCATTCATATTGCCTCTGCTCTGGCTGCTAGTTTTCGGCGGCGGCATGCGCAGCATAGAGCTGTCCGGTACACAAAGTTACCAAACCTACATATTCCCGGGCATAATCGCTATGACCCTTCTCTTCACCTCTGTCTTCTCCGGCATTTCCGTGATTTGGGACAGAGAATTCGGTTTCTTTAAAGAGATTATAGTAGCACCTGTCTCTCGCACCTCAATCGTTATCGGTAAAGCTCTGGGCAGCGGTACAAGCGCGCTCATCCAGGGCTCCATTTTGCTACCGCTTTCATTTCTGATAGGTGTCCACCTGTCACCGATGTCTTTCGTAATACTGCTCCCCACTATGCTTCTCATCTCAATCGGGCTAGTCTGTATTGGGCTATTGATTGCCTCAATCATAACCAGCATGGAAGGCTTCAATTTCATCATGAGCCTGGTGATTATGCCCATGTTCTTCACCAGCGGAGCCCTCTTCCCATTAACCTCAGCTCCAGACTGGTTAAAAGGCTTCAGCTATGTAAACCCGCTGACTTACGGCGTTGACGTTCTGCGCTGGGGCACTTTCGGCGAGGCGAGCTCATTGTTACCAATTTATGCCGAATTTCTTATACTGGCGCTATTTGCCACAGCTATGGTTGTAGCCTGCTCCTACACCTTTAACGTCAGGAAATAAGCCAGACTCATTGAAGCATCATCAAAGCTGCCTTGATGAATCCAACATTTACTCCTTAACCTCGCCCTGCCTAAAGTAAGACTTCGTCATGCCCACAATCCACTGCCAGTGTATTGCTATATGCAGAGCAAAGATGACCAGCAGAGCCACAGCAACCCACTTATGGATGTCAAGCCACGTGTGCCGCGCAAACAAAAATGTAGAACCACCCTCATCCCAACCTAAACCTCCCCTATATCTATAGCCTCCACCAGGCAAAATAAACCAAAGTATAAAACCAATGATACCCTGAAGTAACAGCAGGAGACCAAATATAGCGTCTACAATATAGTTCCATGTCGTTTTTCTCATCAAACAGACTCCTTTTATATATGAGTATAACTAATTATAAAGAATTTTTACCAAAACTTTACACAAGGATAAAACCGAGGCAACAATCCACTGCTACACTAAAAGCAGGCTGTAAAAGTTGACCCAGACCTTAGGCACAGGACCCTAACATGGTCTGGAGTTAGCTTCCGGTCAAAAAGAAAGGAGGTTACACAGAAATGAAAGGAATTCAGAAGATTGTTTTTGCCATCGTACTGGTCGCCATAATGCTCATCTCAAGCATGCCAGTTATAGCACTGGCTCAACTGGGCAGGACTAGTCGCCCTAGCTGTCTCCATACTTATAGCCGTTCTCCTCGCTCGCTCCGTCTATGTTCCTATCCGACGCGTGACAAATGCCGCCGAAGAAATAGCCCACGGTAACTATGAACAGGAAGTTCCAGTGGCCGGCCCTAAAGAGGTCAAAGGCCTAGCTACAAGCTTTAACCAGATGGCAAAGCAGGTGAAACACTCGCAGCAAATGCTGCGCGACTTCGTGGCCGATGTCTCCCACGAGCTAAGAAGCCCGCTCACCTCCATCAAGGGATTTGCCCAAGCTATAATCGATGGAACTGCCAAAGATAAAGAAGCCCAGCTTAAAGCTGCTAGCATCGAGGACGAGTCCAAACGCATGATGCGACTCGTAGAGGAACTGCTCGAGTTTTCCAGGCTTGAATCAGGCCAGATCACGATGGTTAAGGAGTCTGTAGATTTGAAAGACCTTCTGCAGCAGTGTCACGAGATTTTCCTAATGCGGGCAAAAGAAAAAAACATACAGTTGAGAACAGACATAGAGCCTCTGCCACCTGTAGTCGGCGATATCGACCGCTTGGAGCAGGTCTTCAGCAACTTGCTCGACAATGCCCTAAAACACACGCCATCCGGGGGCAAGGTAAGCATCATTGCCCGGCTACCATATCCCAATTTTGTCGAGATTGCAGTAACCGATACCGGCCCAGGCATTCCTGGCGAGCAGCTGCAGCATGTCTTTGAGCGCTTCTTCCGGGCTGACCCTTCGGCAGGTAAAGCTGGCGCTGGCCTGGGCTTAGCCATTGCCAGACAGATAGTCCTGGCTCACGGCGGAGACATCATGGCCAAAAGCACCTTGGGCCAGGGAACCGAGTTCCTGGTCAGATTGCCAGCCAGTCCTAATATAACCACGCACTAATTCCATCACATGTAGCCACGACCCTTTAGGGTCGTGGTCGGCGAGGCTAAAGCCTCGCCGCTACACCTTTCTACTAGGACACAATCCCCGCAACACACATTCGTTACAACGCGGCCGCTGGGCTTTACATGTCTTTCTGCCGTGCTCTATCAGCAACACATGAAACTGATACACATACTGAGGCGGCACAAGGCCCTCAAGCAGCTTATGCGCTTTCTCAACAAGGACCGTAGAATCAATCAGCCTCAGCCTTCTGGCAACTCGGAAAACATGTGTGTCCACTGGCAAAGCTGGCATCCCCAGCGAGAAAAGTAACACACAGCTAGCTGTCTTCATGCCTACCCCCGGCAACTGTTTCAGCCAATCCCTGGCTTCATCCACAGACATTTGCTTCAAGAAGTCAAGTTCGAACCCACGCCGTCTTCGCCGTATTTCCTCAAGCGCCTGCTTGATATACCTGGCTTTAACTTCACCCAGACCGCCAGCTTTAATAGAATGAGAAATCTCACCAACACTAGCATTAGCCATATCTTCCCAACTACCAAAAGAAGCCAAAAGCTGCTCAAAAGCTCGTCCAGAGTTTCTATCCGACGTATTCTGAGAAAGAATCGTCTGTATCAGCACCGCTATCGGACTCTGCCGTGGGCGCCACCGCCGCTTTCCATACTCCCCGCTCAACAGCCTGATAATTCGTTCAACGCTCACTCTAACCATCTCGCAAGTATTATACAGCACACACGTAAACTCTAACTGGCAATCTGTCTCTCCCACTTTAGTGGAAAAGATATAGCTCATTGGTGATACACATTAAACATGTAGCCCCGAGGCTTTAGCCTCGGGAGCCCGACCCTAAAGGGTCGGGACTACATTTTCGGACAGCCTGTATACATCACAAACGTAGGGACAGGTCTAAAGACCTGTCCCTACGTCTCTCCTTGTCATTCTGAGCGGAGCGAAGAATCTCATAGTACTCCGGACAAACTCCCCAAAGAATCTAGACCCTTCACTTCGTTCAGGGTGACAAAATAAACTCCTTAAAACTCAGATGTTGGGACACGGCAGTCCTTTTGGTGTTATAATTATCTCATATTAAAACATAATAGGGGTGACTTATGGATGAACTCAAGGTCTTCACCGGCAATGCCCACCCGATGCTAGCTCAGGCAATATGCGAATACCTCGGCATATCGCTAGGTAAAGCCGAGGTCTTCGAATTCACTAACGAAAACATCTTCGTCCGCGTTCTGGAAAATGTCCGCGAACGAGACGTCTTCGTCATCCAACCGTTATCCACCCCGGTCAACAAAAATCTGGTAGAACTCCTTATCATGATCGATGCCTTCAAGCGAGCCTCTGCCGGTAGAATCACCGCCGTCATCCCTTACTATGCCTATGGCCGCACCGACAAAAAAGACCAGCCTCGAGTACCCATCACCGCCAGGTTAATAGCTGACCTACTCACCACCGCCGGCGCCAACCGCCTATTAACCATGGACCTTCACGCTGCCCAAATTCAGGGCTTCTTCAATATACCGGTTGACGAACTCACCGCTCTCTTCATCCTCAGCGACTACTGGAAAGATAAAGCATTAGATAATCTAGTAGTAGTCGCCACTGATATCGGCATATCCGCACATGCCCGTGATATGGCAGCTAAGCTTAACGCCCCACTGGCTATTATCGAAAAGAGGCGGATAGGCAATGTAGATACCACTGAAACCCTCGATATCATCGGCGAAGTCGAAGGGATGCGCGCTTTAACCATAGACGATGAAATCGACACCGCCGGCTCATTGGTCGGCGCCGTAAATACCCTTCTAGAACACGGAGCCACCGAAGTCTACGCCTGCTGCACCCACCCCATATTCTCCGGACCAGCTATAGAGCGAATAGCCAAATCACCCGTTAAAGAAGTTGTCGTCACCGACACCATTCCCGTCGACAAAAAGAAGAGACTGGACAAAATCACTGTCCTGCCCATAGCTCCGCTTCTCGGCGAAGCCATACGCCGCATCCATACCGGCCTCTCTATAGGCGCCATGTTCGAGTAGAAAAACTATGCTTAAGTGGCTAGGCAGCCTTGTTGATTCCAACGAAAAAGAACTGAATCGTCTTGAGCCCATTGTGGCTCAGATAAATTCGCTGGAACCGGATTTCCAGAAGCTCAGCGATGCTGAACTTCGCGCCAAGACCGATGAGTTCAAAGCTCGGCTTAAGAACGGCGAGACCCTGGATGACCTACTGCCTGAAGCCTTCGCTGCCGTCAGAGAAGCTGCCAGACGCAGCACCATAGGCGAGCGCCACTTCGATGTCCAGCTTATGGGCGGCATCGTCCTCCACCAGGGCAAAATCGCCGAGATGAAAACCGGCGAGGGCAAAACCCTGGTTGCCACCCTCCCCCTATATCTGAATGCCCTTACCGGCCAAGGCTGCCATCTCGTCACCGTCAATGACTACCTGGCACGGCGAGATGCTTACTGGATGGGCCCCATATACCATGCCCTCGGCTTAACCGTCGCCAGCATCTACCCACAACAGAGCCCCGCTGAGCACCTGCCAGCCCGCCTTTATGACCCCGACTACACCGATGAAAAAGATACCCGCTGGCCCCACTTCCGACCCGTCAGCCGCCAACAAGCCTATCAAGCCGACATTACCTACGGCACCAACAACGAATTCGGCTTTGACTACCTCAGAGACAACATGGCCTTAGACCTGTCTCAATATGTCCAGCGTTCCCTCAACTACGCCATCGTTGATGAGGTAGACAACATCCTCATTGATGAAGCCCGCACCCCACTGATAATCAGCGGCGCTGCTGAAGAAGCCACTGAAAAATACTACACCTTCGCCCGCTTGGTCCCTCAGCTCAAACGAGATGAAGATTACACCATTGAAGAAAAGGAACGCCAAACCTACCTCACCGATTCCGGCATGACCAAGATAGAAAGATGGCTCCGCCGAGATGGCTTGCTCAAAGCCCCCAGCCTCTATGACCCGGCCAACTACAGTTTGACTCAATACCTGGAAAATGCCCTGAAAGCCAATGTGCTCTTCAAAAGAGACCGCGACTATGTGGTCAAAGACGGACAGGTCCTCATCGTCGATGAATTCACCGGCCGGCTCATGTTCGGTCGGAGGTATTCCGAAGGGCTTCACCAGGCCATTGAAGCCAAGGAAAGAGTGAAAATTCAGCGGGAGAGCGTAACTCTAGCCACCATCACCTTCCAGAACTACTTCCGACTATACCAGAAATTAGCCGGCATGACCGGCACCGCCGCCACCGAAGCTGAGGAATTTCACAAGATTTACAAGCTTGAAGTTGTCGTCATCCCCACCAACAAAGATATGATTCGCATCGACAACCCCGACCAGATTTACAAGGATGAAGACACCAAATTCAAGGCTGTGGCCAAAGAGATCGAGAGCTTCCATCAGCAGGGCACACCAATGCTTATAGGCACCGTCTCCATCGAGAAATCCGAGCTTTTAAGCGACCTACTCAAAAGAAGAGGCATCCCCCACCAGGTGCTCAACGCCAAAAACCATGAAAACGAAGCCACTATTATCGCCCAGGCTGGGCGCGTAGGTGCCGTCACCGTCGCCACCAACATGGCCGGGCGCGGCGTCGATATTATATTGGGCGGACAACCACCAAGTACTGTTATGCCCTGGACAGATGTGGAATCTTTCTATAGAGAATTATATTATGAATATGCAGAGAAAGGGGAGCAGTACAAAGAATATAAAGAATTCATCAAGAACGGTGAGACACAAGTAGACAACGACAGTTTTTACAAAGCATGTAAAGACTTAATTCAAAAATTAAAGTCAAAATATGAAGAATACAAGATATTATTATTGCAGGGAAAAGAAGAGAAGGAAATATATAAGAAAGGCAAAGAAAAAGAGCTAGAAGAGAAAAGGCAATTGGTGGAAAAATATGAGAAATGTAAAGAATGGGTAGAACAGTATGAAAAAAGCATAGAATGGATGAAAGAGCACAATAAGGTAAAAGAGCTTGGCGGCTTGCACGTCATCGGCACCGAACGTCATGAAGCCAG
>VGNX01000004.1 GCA_016865855.1 Chloroflexota bacterium
TGTCTATGGGATTTGGCAGAGCGTCCCACTAATCAACAAAAGAAGGGCAAAACTAATCAGGCTTCGGTAACACAATTTATGACGCAACCATGCCCAGTTTGGTAACAGTTTATTTTGACGCAACACGTGAACGTCAGCTTTTGAAAAGGCAAGGCAGTAACATCAAATTAGAGCACTAGCCACAGTCCCTGGCAGACAAAGAAATGGGGTTGGGACATCAAAGATATATGCTAGACGTTACTGAGCTTTATGACGAAGTGTTCAGTCAGGGGACCTTTTTGAGAAGGATACCGCGTTACGAGCAGTTCAAGTCTATTATGATGGGCCATTTTGGGCAGTTCCCGAACTTTCGCTTGTTAATCTTTGTTCTCACCCCTTAATCCTCTTATAGCTCTCTGGTGATGCTTCTACTGAAAGAAGCGAGGTCGTTCATCCTAATTACAGCTGCGGGCGCAGTGTGGTGCTGGATTCTATACGAACTCTCCTGTTTTTGTTGAAAGGTATGGGGTAGTATCTGGTAGATAAAACCGATGGATAAGCACTGCTAGTGGAGGAAGACAATGAGACGCTACTTAAATTTCATTATTCTTGCCGTTATCCTTATTGCAATCTCTGCGCTAGTATATTTTGTTCACTACTTAATTTTTCGAGATGTTCATCACATCTTTATCTACCTAGTTGGCGACCTGGCTTTCCTGCCGCTTGAGGTATTCCTAGTGGTGATTGTAATTGAGCGTGTGCTGGCTCGCCGTGAGAAGCAGGCTATCATGCAAAAGCTCAATATGGTAGTGGGTGCTTTTTTTAGCGAGATGGGAGCCGAGTTACTTCAAAGGCTTCTTGGTTGCTTTAAGAAAAGCAAGGATATTAGCCGACACCTTGCCATTAAGCAGAACTGAACTCACGCAGATTTCAAGAAGGCAATGGCTTTTGCTAGAGCCATTGAAGCCGAGCCGAGTTGTCACAACATCGACCTTGAAGAGTTAAAAACGTTCCTTATCCGGAAGCGGCAGTTCTTGCTGGCGCTCCTGGAAAACCCTAACCTTCTGGAGCGTGAGCGCTTTACGGATTTGCTCTGGGCGACTTTCCACTTTACTGAGGAGCTAGAGGCGCGGAAATCACTGACGGACCTTCCAGAGGCTGACATTAGACGCATCGCTGGTGATATCCAGCGGGTGTATCGTCATCTGATAGTAGAGTGGTTATCTTATGTGGAACACCTGAAATCAAGGTATCCGTATCTTTTCTCACTGGTGGCTAGAATGCATCCCTTCCAAGAGTGCCCATCGCCGGTGGTGGTATAAACCTCAAAGATAGTATAATCTATACATTCAGATAAAGAACAGTGCGCATGGAGTTTTTCTGCATTAGCACTTGTGAGTCGGAATGATGTAGCTCAGGGCAAAATAGTCTTGGAAGCATTTGTGGTTTTGCCCGTCGAACAATCATTGGACGAGATTGAGGTGTCTTCTAAAAGTAGGAAACTAGGGCCAAGCTGGACGGACAAAGCTAAAATCCGCATAAAGATGATGCTGGGTATGCACATCTTGCTTTGCGATAGCTGTAAGTGGGACTGGCGAAGTGCCTGCCATCATCCGGAACGGCCTAATGCCACCTGGTGCCCCGATTATGAGAAAAGGGGCACATAACTCAACCTCGGAGAGAGCTCCAGCTATTGTGAGGGATGCTCGGGGCCCCTTGACACAGGTGAGTATTTGGCAAACTGCTAGCAGCGGATCATCTTGTACTTAGCCTTTCCGCGCTCCCGGTATAAAATGAACTTAATTTTCTGCCCTTTTAGCAAATATCCTTCGCTCTGCTTACGCAGCTTTCTGAAATCGGCTAACTCCAAAAAGCTCCGAAGCAGCTCTATCTTTTCTCCGAATTCACTCTCACCTTTGCCAGCCTGCAAATAACTGCTCACCAAATTCTCAAGCTCTCTTTTGGCTACGGTTTCGATGCAATGGGAAAGGTCTGGGGCAAGCTCTATCTGGCCCATTTCTATATCTGCAGTGATGATACTGCTTAAGATATGGAAATGCAAAATAGGCAACGGCTGCCAACTTTTTGACACTACGATTGGTCAATGCTATGATTGTATTGAATTGCCTGGTCGAATAATCGGCTGGATTACGTATGGAAAGCATTAACAGTTTATATTTAATATTGTTTCTGGTCTCCACATTGGCGGCAGCCTTCTTCTGCAGTGCTGAGACGGCTTTTATCGGTATGCAGAGGCTCCGCCTCAAGCACCTGATACATACCAATCACCCCAAAGCTAAAACCGTGGCTAAGATTGTGGAGCATCCAGAGAAGTTTCTGGCTACTGTCCTTCTGGGCATTAATTTCTTTGAGACGGCGATGGCTACTCTAGGGACGGTGATAGCTGTATCACTGTGGGGTGAGCACTTAGGGGTAGCCATAGCTACCATCGTCATAACAATACTAACCTTAGTTCTTGTTGAATTTATTCCAAAAAGCTTGAGCACCCGCTATGGAGAGAGGATAGCGTTGCTCTACGCCAGGCCAATAAAATTCATCTCGATTATCCTTTATCCATTCGTCTATGTCTTGAATCATATTGGCATAAGATTCACCAGGCTGGCTAAGGAAGGTGCCGAGCCGAGGCCAACGATTAGCGAGGAGGAATTCCGCACCGCCATTACTGTTGGTGAGGCCGAAGGGGTTTGGGAGGAAGAGGAAGCTGAGATGTTGCATAATGCCTTTGAATTCGCTGACCGGCCGGTTAGTGAGGTAATGCAGCCGCGAGCAGAGGTTACCTGGCTGAAGCAGGGAACTAGCTTAGCTGCCTTTCTTGATATCTATCGTCAATTGCCTTTCTCTCGCTTCCCTGTCTATAAAGGGACTACTGATAACGTTATCGGCGTTTTGTCGATTAAAGACGTGCTTATGGCCCAGGCTAAAAATTCGCTGAAGGCTGATAGCCCGATTGATGAATTAGTGCGGCCGGTTCATTTTGTGCCTGAGGCCAAGCGTCTGGGCGAGCTTCTGGCTGAGATGAGGGATAACAATTACCATATGGTAGCGGTAGTTGATGAGTATGGTGGTGTGGCCGGTATAGCCACTCTGGAGCACTTGACTGCGGAGATAATGGGTGTTATTGGTGATGAACTGGCTGGCAGGGAGAAAGACTTCGTAACTATCGACGCCCATACTTTCGAGGTCGACGGCGGCCTCAGGGTGGAGGAAGTTAATGAGGAATTGGATTTAAGTTTGCCTACCGGTGATTATGAGACTGTGGCTGGTTTCATTCTGAGCCATCTGGAGCGCATTCCAAAACAGGGTGAGCACTTAAGGTATAAAGACCTAAAACTGACTATACTTGAAATGCGGGGGCGAAAGATAGAGAGGATTATGGTAACCAAGGAAAAGGATGCAGCGTCTGCGCCTTAAGTTTAGCCGTGGTGAAGAGCTTAAGTTCCTTTCGCACTTAGATTTGATGAGGCTTTGGGAGAGGGCTTTACGTCGGGCTGGACTCCCGTTAGCTTATTCGGAAGGTTTTACTCCTCATCCGCAGATTGCCCTGGCAGCTCCTTTATTAGTAGGTGTGACCAGTCAAGCTGAGCTAATGGATGTCTTCTTGTCCCGATGGGTGCCTCCGCAATCTTTTATGGCTCAGATAGGGAAACAGTTACCTCATGGCATCGAGCTGCTGGAGGTTTGGCCAGTCGGGCCGAAAGTTCCGTCACTTCAATCTCAGGTAAGATTTGTCGAGTATAGGGTTGAGGTAGAAACAGAAAGAGGAAGTCAGGAAGTTGAGTCAGCTTTGAAATCCTTGCTTTCAGTCAAGGAACTACCGTGGCACCATCTCAGAGATACAGGAGCCCGCTACTATGATTTGCGTGCCCTGGTAGATAACCTGTGGCTTATTGATTGCCACGATTCTCTGTGTGTTTTGGGAATGAGATTGCGCTGCGATGAAAAAGGCGCTGGCAGGCCGGAGCAAGTGACTAAGGCTCTGGGTTTCTCTCGGCATCCTGAATCCATCCACCGCACCAAGCTAATTCTGAGCTGAAGAGAATCTGGTTAAGTAATGCAGTTAGCAGAGCCCCATCTAGATATTAAGCGTCAAGAACTGGCTAAGAAATACGCCAGGCTTATGAGACGGCTATCCTTTGTTGAGTTGGCATTAGTCGGTGCTCTGCTGTTAGTACTTGTTTTCGGTGGTGTCTCAGCCAGAATGAGCTATTTTTTGTCTTTTCCTCAACCCTGGGCATCGGCTTTGTATTTTGTCATTTTGGCGGTCGGTTTGGGGATAATCATTATGCCGCTGACCTACTACCAAGGCTTTATCCTGCCGCGGCGCTACGGTTTGTCAAATCAAAAGCTTGGTGCCTGGCTAACAGATAGAGCCAAAGCCTCAGCCTTGGGCTTTTTATTAGGTTTGGCGGTGGTTATTCTTCTTTACTGGTTATTGGACCGCTTCCCAGACATCTGGTGGTTGTGGGCTGGCATATTGTTATTGCTGCTCAGCTTGCTTTTAACATGGCTGACGCCGACTTTACTCTTGCCTATTTTCTTTAAGTTAGAACCTCTTGATGATGTGGAGCTTAAGCAAAGGTTGATGAATCTGGCAAAGCGGGCACAAGCCCAGATTGTTGGTATGTTTACCATGGATTTGAGCAGTAAAGGCACTACAGCTAATGCTATGTTAGCAGGTTTGGGCAAGACGAGAAGTATTATTCTCAGTGATACTCTGCTCCAGCAATACACTGCGGAGGAGGTTGAAGTAATATTGGCACATGAATTGGGCCATCACATTCACCGGGATATTCCCAAGCTCATCGCTGTTCAAGCTGCCATGGTTTTGCTAGCCTTCTACTTGTCTGGTCTAGTTTTAAGAGCCAGTCTTGTGCCGTTTGGTTTTCAAGGGATTGCCGATGTAGCGGCCTTTCCTCTGCTGTTTCTATCTTTAGCCGCTTTTGGCCTGATAGTAACGCCATTGATTAATGCCTATAGTCGTTATGTGGAGGGTTCGGCTGACGAAGCCGCCCTGGAATTGACGGCCAACCCACGAGCTTTCGTCACGGCAATGACCAGGCTTACTGACCAGAATCTGACTGTAGCCGACCCCAGTCGCTGGGTAGAGATTCTATTTTATGACCATCCACCATATACTAAGCGGGTGGGTTTGGCTCACCGCTACAATCTAAAGACTTATTAAGGAGGTTAGCGATTAGACTCATTCTAGTTAGGCATGGTGAAACCGCTTGGAATCAGGAACGACGGATTCAGGGTGGCAGCAGTGACGTTGAGTTAAGTGAGGTGGGGAGGAAACAGGTGGAGAGGTTAGGGCTGGCGTTGAAGGAAACGGAAATCGACGCCATTTATTCCAGCCCGCTAAAGCGTGCTTTGGATACAGCACAGGCTATTGCCAGCCAGCATCAATTGACGGTGCAAGTTGAGCCTGATTTACGGGAGATGGAAGTGGGTGAGCTTGAGGGTGTATCCATAGCTGAGCTTGGTACTAGTTTTAGCCAGTTTTTGCTCCAGTGGCGTCAAGGGCAGGGCTTGGAAAAATTGCCTGGAGGTGAGAGTGTAGTTGATCTGGCGGACAGGGTGTGGGTGACCGTTCAGTTTATAATCAAGAAGCATCAGCAGGAAACAGTAGTAGTGGTAAGCCATTTCTTCGCAGTTGTGGTCACTGTCTGCAAGGCTCTGGGATGGCCACTCACCTGCTTGGAGCGGATTAGAGTACAGACTGGCAGTATTAGTATAATTGACTTGGGAGATGGGCATCCTTACTTAGTGTCTTTGGGCGACACCTGTCATCTAAGAGAGGGTTAGGTTGGCCAGAAAAGAGAAAACGCTGGAACAAAGAGTCGTCAACTTTATCCAGGAGCATAATCTTTTTTCAGCCGGTGACAAGCTGGTAGTGGCGGTGTCCGGGGGGGCCGACTCGGTGTGTTTGCTCCATATCCTGGCGCAGTGGCAAAGAGAGCTGGGTGTGGAACTGCATGTAGCTCATCTCAATCACCAACTTCGAGGTGCCGAATCTGATTCTGATGCCAGTTATGTTTCTGATTTGGCACATAAGCTTGGTGTGCCGGCGACGATTGAGCGTCGAGACGTGGCAGCATATCGTGACCAAAAAGGTGGCTCATTAGAGGAAGCTGCCCGGGAGGTGCGCTATAGCTTTCTAGTTGAGGTAACTAGGGGGATAGGTACCTCTAAGGTGGCGGTGGGACATGCCCGTGACGACCATATTGAGACCGTTATGATGCATTTACTGCGTGGGGTGGGCACAGCGGGACTGCGTGGTCTGCAGCCTCATTCCGTATTGCAATACAGCGAAAATGGCGGCCAGCTTGAAGTAGTGCGACCATTGCTTGAGGTTACCCGGCAGGAAACATTGGGCTACTGCCAGCGATACAACCTGGCTCCGCGGAGCGATTCCTCCAACGTATCGCTTTCTTTCCTTAGAAACCGTGTCCGCCTTGAGCTGCTACCCATGCTTAGAAGTTACAACCCTGGCGTTGACAAAGCTTTGCTCAGGCTGGCGGATATTGCTGGAGATGACACCTCTTTTATTGAGGAACAAGCCTCATTGCTGTGGAAGGAGTTAGCCAGG
This sequence comes from Chloroflexota bacterium, assembly GCA_016865855.1. GTDB lineage: Bacteria > Chloroflexota > Dehalococcoidia > GIF9 > UBA5629 > 9FT-COMBO-48-23. The sequence goes on from VGNX01000004.1 coordinate 6,590, forward strand.
GAGGAAGGTGACGTAATCTATTTGGATATAAGCAAGATGGTTACTTCGCCGCGTGCTATGCAAAGACAAATCTTTAGAAGGGCAGTCAAGCAACTTCGAGGTAATCTTAAGGATGTTGAGGCTGGCCACATTGAGGCGATGATGGATTTCCTATCGAAACCAGCGGGTAAAAAATTGTGCCTGCCGGATGGCTTGACGTTGTCTACGGAGTATGGTCGTCTGGTTTTGGCCTTAGTTCAGGCTTCAATATGCCCATTACCTCCTCTTAAAGGTATATCCAATATTAATATTCCCGGCGAAACCGATTTGCCTAGCTGGCGGGTTAGAGCTGATATAATTCAAGAGGTGGTTGGCGACGACAATGGTCTTGTTGCCAGCTTTGATTTGGATAAGGTTGGAAAAGAATTGACAGTGCGACGACGCAGGCCGGGTGACCGTTTTCAACCTTTGGGTATGAGTCAAACCAAGAAGCTCCAGGACTTTATGGTTGATTCCAAGATTCCCCGTTCCTGGAGAGACCGAGTACCATTGATTTGCTCACCTAAGCAAATATTGTGGGTAGTTGGTTGGAGAATAGATGATAGGGTTAAGGTTACTGAAAACACGAAGGAGATCCTGCGGCTACAGTTTGAAAGGTTAACCTGATGGCAGTGGATTTGGAGTTACGTTTACGGCGGCTCACGGTAGATGAAGCCTTGCCAAGGCTTGACCAGTATCTTAATGCCGCCTTCATGGCTGGCTTGCCTTCTGTGCGCATTGTCCATGGCAAGGGGACGGGAGTGCTGCGTCAAGCAGTACATGAGACGCTGGCAGAACATCCTCTGGTCAAGTCCTTCCGGTATGGTGACTGGGGTGAGGGAGGGGCAGGGGTCACAATAGTTGAGCTGGCGAATCATTAGATTGTGTTTTATTCTAGCAAAAACCGGCTCGAAAGGAGGTAAGTTATGAGCAAAATAGGTGAACGGCGTGAGCGATTGCCACTGCGTTTCCCCTTTGGAAAAGCGGTGGAGAACCTTCGTTCCACATGTTTAAGCCGCGAAGACTACGACCCGGCCACATTATTTGTCTGGGGTCAGATGATGGCTCTGGGGGTATTGCGAATATTGCAGGCGGTCGAGGAGCGCTTCGGTGCTGAAGGACAGGAGGTATGCAGACGTGCTATAAACGACTTGGGAAGGGGAATCTTTCTAGAGATGGCTTCAGGGGTTGAGATCCCGGCACATTTGAGCGATATAGAGGTGGCTTCATTGATGACTAGCTGGATTAACGAGGTCCTTTATGCTTCTATCGAGGAAGCTTTTATCAAGAACGAAGATAAAGCGGGCTTTCACATTTGTTACTGCCCGCACCAGGACGTTTATCGTCCCTTCGATTGCCGGGTGCAGCGATATTTTGTCGAGGGAACTATGCAGGCGGCACGAGAGCTATGGGGAGACAAGGGCAATTTCGATGCTTTCTTTCGTTATTCCATTCCCCAGGGTCGCGACACCTGTCTTTTTGAGATGAAGCGCAGAGAAGGGGAAGCAGACCGCTGGAGGCAGTATAGTGAGGAACTTCAGCACCGCGCCCTGGAACGGGTAAAGCGTAAGAAGCGAGAGAAAAAATAAAGTTCTGTAAAAGAAAATAAGGAGGTTGTGATGAAAAAGCTCTTATTCCTGGGCACGATGCTAATGTCTGCAGTCTTCTTGGTAGTTGGCTGTGCTGATGGAGGAAAAGTATATACTGACCCAGCGCAGACAATTAGCGCTGGCATTAACCATGAGTTTATCATCGCGTTGGACTCGAATCCCACCACTGGCTATAACTGGGAGGAACGCCATGATGCTACCATGCTCGGCTTAGTGAAAAGTAAATATGAGCCAGATAAAAAGGCACCAGGCCTGGTTGGCGCTGGCGGGACTCAATATTTCAGGTTCAAGGCGCTGAAGGCGGGTAGAACTGAAATAACCCTTACCTATAAGCGGCCCTGGGAGACGAGTAGCACCACGCAGAAGATATTCAAGGTTGACATAAAGTAAAGCTAAGTTAAGCATGAGTTTTTGGGAATTTGCCGCATAATTGTACAGAGAAAAGGCAATGGGCACTAAGGCTGTAGCTGTCCACAAACAAATGTGGTATGAAGAGGGTGAGCTGCAGTTGACATTCCCCGAGTCATGGGAGGTAGTGCCGTGCCTGATGAATGGGCACGACGCTCTCCAGATAACGCCGGAAAAGATAAGGGCTGCCTTTGATAATTCTATAGGCAGTCCTAAGCTCAGAGAACTCGCCAGAGGGAAAAATGAGGTGGCAATAATCTTCGATGATATCTCGCGTCCTACAAGAGTCGCCGATTTGGTCCCTTACGTCCTGGAAGAATTAGAGGCAGCAGGCATTCCTGATGGGGCTATCAGATTCATCTGTGCTACCGGTGCCCACGGCGCTCATACCTTTCAGGATTTTCAGAAGAAGCTAGGCAAGGAGATAATGGATAGGTTCCCGGTTTACAACCATAATGCATACGAGAACTGCACGTATGTCGGCGAGACTTCGAGAGGGACCAAACTTTCTGTTAATTCCGAGGTAATGAGCTGTGGCTTGAAAATCGGCATTGGCTCGGTAATCCCTCATGGTCAGACTGGTTTTGGCGGCGGCGGAAAAATTATCCTACCCGGCATAGCCTCTATGGACTCGATTGAGGCCTTTCATTTGTTGGAGATAAAAGCTAAGGAAGCTGGGCAGGGAAATATCGTAGGTCCGGGCAATTATGCTGAAAATCCTATGGTGCAGGATTTTAACGAGGCAGCAAAGATGGTAGGTCTCGACTTCAAGATTGACACCATAATCAACGGTAGAGGAGAACCCTGTGCCATATTTATGGGTGAGCCTCAAACTGAATACTATAAGGCTGTGCAATTTGCAGTGCCGCACTATGCTACGAAAGCTGTCCCGGGAGCCGATGTTGTCGTGGTCAATAGCTATAGCAAAGGCAATGAAGCCATAGTCGGCTTGCTGATAGGCATACCGATGTTGATAGGGAAGGGCGGTGACCTGGTATTAATCATGGATTGCCCGGCCGGCCAGGTGGTGCATTATTTGCTGGGTAGTTTTGGCAAAAGCAGAAGAGGACGCTTGTTTAGCGCGGTTAATTTTCAGCTACCGTGGTTAAAAAGGTTTGTGGTGTTGTCGCCACAGTTTGAGAAATCTATGACCGATTGGCTGGCTATACCTGATACTATATGGGTAAAAAGCTGGCCTGAGGTTATGGATATTCTTAAGCAGGATTTTCCAGGTGGTGCCAAGGTGGCGGTTATTCCTGATGGCACTATTCAGTACCTGTTGTGGTCTTAGCTTTGCAGTTTCTAAAGGAGGCTGGACATGACTGCAGCAACTACCGAACTTATGGAGCAATTTAAAGCAGAGGCTTCCAGGGCTGGTGTTGTGGTGCATGAGGCCAGAGATGCAGAGGAGACAAGGAATTGTGTGCTGATGCTGGCGCAGGAACGTAATGTGAGATGTGTAGTTAAGTCGAAGTCTAAAGTGGCTGGTGAGATTGGGTTGAGAGAGCACCTTGAAAAGGCTGGCATCGGGGTAAAAGAAACTGACCTTGAGGAGTGGATTGCGCAGCTGGCCGGGCAGACGACGGTTAGGCAAAGAACCATTGAGCAGGTGGCTGAGCTTATATCTCAGGGGATAGGTGAGAAGCTGAAATCTGACCCTAAGGTTCTATTAAGCGCTGCTCACCGTGCATTAAGGCAATCTTGTATTGATGCCGACATGGGTATATCAGAGGCTGATTTTGCCATAGCTGAGACCGGAACTTTGGTTATCGTGGGCAATGAAGGAAATACTCGTTTGGTGGCTGTTTTGCCTCGTATGCATGTGACGATGGTTGACTGTGAAAACCTTGTTCCAACTTTGGATGATGCTGCTGCCAGGCTTAAGTCGCTTGCCAAGAAGGCACCAGGTCAGAGAATGCTGAGCTATGTTACTTATATCACCGGCAGAAACACTACTGCCGATATACCTGGAGCCATATTCGTCAGGGCTCAAGGCCCTGAAGAAGAGCATATCGTGCTGGTACACAAGGATGTGGGTAAATGAGACGGTTTGAGATTGGTTGCCCGTTTATTAACCAGTGTAGTTGCGACCTTTTAAGGTCGCTAGGGTGGGGCTTAGGCCAAAAAGGGCGAAAGCATTACGGTCATGCAATGCGAGGTGCAATATGAGCAGAGCAATGGCTAAGCGGGTACACAAGGCATTGGCGGATGAGAATTTACAGGCTGCTCTTACTAGATTGATGGCTCTGATTAAAATAGCTCGCCAGATAGCATTTACCGGCGTTGATTTTGATTCTTTAAGCAAGGAAATCCGTAGCGTTAAAGAGAACTCCATTGCTAATCTTCCACAGCTTGTGGAGCAGTTCAAGACAGAAGCTAGCAGGGCTGGTGCCGTGGTCTATGAAGCCAAAAATGCTGAAGATGCCAATAATTATCTGCTTAAGCTGTCGCAGGAACGCAATGTGAAACATATCGTCAAGTCGAAATCGATGTTGGGTGAGGAAATTGGATTGAGAGAGCATCTTGAGAAAGCTGGCATTGAGGTAACGGAGACTGACATCGGTGAGTGGATTGTCCAGCTAGCTGGAGAAAGGCCAGCGCATATAGTAGGGCCAGCGATACATAAGACTATTGAGCAGGTGGCTGAGCTTATATCCAGGGCAACTGGTGAGAAATTGGAGCCTGACCCTAAGCTTCTGCTGAATGCCTCGCGCCGTGCCTTAAGGCAATCCTATATAGATGCCGACATGGGTATTTCAGGGGCTAATATTGCCATAGCTGAGACCGGAACCTTAGTCATCGTGACCAATGAGGGGAATGGCTGCATGGCGACCACTTTACCTCCTGTTCATGTGGCGGTGGTTGGCTATGAAAAGATAGTTTCCAGCTGGGAGGATGCTGCTGCCATATTCATGCTTCTCAGCAGATCCGTCGTGGGTATGAAGATGCCAGTATATATCTCTCATATCACTGGCCCCAGTTATACTGACGCTATTCCGGGGGCGCCATTGTTGGGTGCTGGTGGCCCCGGTGAAGTTCATATTGTCCTGGTGGATAACGGCCGCTGGCGAATGAGGGAATCTGTTGACTTCAGAGAGGCATTATATTGCATTAAGTGTGGTGCCTGCCTTAATGTCTGCCCGGTTTTCGCCTCGCTCGCTGGCCAGACCTACGGCTACATATACCAGGGTGGTATTGGCGCTATATTGACGGCATTTTTACATGGCATGGACAAGGCGGAAGACGTAGCGAGCTTATGCCTGGACTGCATGGCCTGTAAGGAAGCTTGCCCTGCCCGAATTGATATACCGCGAATGATAACGCGGTTAAGAGCCAAGCTGGAACAAGAAAAAGGTTTGCCGTGGATGAGCAAGATAGTCTATCGAAGCATCTTGAGGCACCCGCAGAGATTGGATAGAGCGGTAAAAATTGGCGCATTCTTGCAGCGGCCGTTTACTGATAAGGACTCTGTGGTTAGGCGTCTTCCTTACCCGTTGAATTCGCTGACTCAGGCTATTAGCCTTCCAGCGCTATCCTATCAGCCGTTACGCGACAGGTTAAAGGATTACTCGTCGCCCAGAGCGGTTGATAAGCCTAAGGTGGCTTTTTATTCCGGTTGCATTGCCGCCTATGCCTATCCTGAAATTGGTGAAGATGTGCTGAAGGTCTTGAAAGAATGCGGTGCTGAGCCTTATTACCCGGTGGGGCAGGCATGTTGTGGTGCTCCGGCATTTTTTGGTGGCGATGCTGAAACCGCCTTGAGTTTAGCCAAAACAAACATTGCTGCTCTTGAGGAGATGAACCTGGATTATATCGTTACCGTATGCCCCGGCTGTGCCGCTGTGCTGCAGCAGAAGTATCTAGAGTTGACTGCTGCCGAGCCAGAGTTGAACAGGCGAGCCAGAGCCATATCTAGCAAAATTCGTGATTTCTCGCAGCTAGTCGTTGAACTCACCCCATCGGCGGAGAAAAAACCCTCGCGAGGCCAGAAGGTTACTTACCACGACCCCTGTCATTTGAAACGAGGGATAAGCATCTTCAGTGAACCCAGGCAGCTTCTCGAAAGGGAGGGCTTCGAACTGGTGGAGATGGCTGATGCTGATGTCTGCTGTGGCTTTGGTGGCCATGTTGTGCTTGCCTACCCGGAGCTATCTGCGTCGGTCCTGAAGCGGAAGCTGGATAACATAGAAGCCGCCGGTGTTGACACTGTGGTTACCAACTGCCTACCTTGCGTTCTCCAGCTCAGAGGCGGTCTAGACAAGCGCCAAAGCAAAGTCAAAGTAATGCACAGTGCCGAACTTCTGGCGAGGTCCTTGTAAGTAACGTGGTTGGGTTAGGTGTCTAGTGAACAATCTGACGACTTAGTACCTTGTCCATGCATAAACCAAAAACAGAGCGCCATCAGATAGGACGGACCGGAAGAAGTTGAAAATCAAGTCCAGCCTCAAGAGTGGCCGCCTCTTTCAGTCTGACTGCAATAACATGGCGGGCAGTGCTCTCAGATTAAGCTTGCCCGTTTGAGTTCTTTCACTATGGTCGCTGTGTCTTCGGCTTCCATAAAGTCAGCCAGCGCATATTTCTTACCGATTCCATTCAAAGAAGTACCGATAAACAAACTCTTCACCTCATCTGCTATCCAGTACCGATCGTGAAAGTCCTTTGTCATTTTATGGACGACATTGATTTCGGGGTTCAGGTCTATCAAAACAGACTTGATATCCTTATACAATGCTCTATCGTGGTCCGGTTTCGTGATGAATCTTACCATGGCAACCTTGGGAATAACTAAGCCAAAGATTTCTCTAAATGTACCTAGATACTCCTCTCTATCGGATGGCTTCACCGAGAAAAAGTACTGATCTACGATTGTCAGATCCTTTGAGGGTGATAAGACTTGCAAGTAATTGCTCAGAACTTTGATATGCAGGTCTATGCTGCCCATCTTTGGAAGAACCGCTTCTTGAAGTCTCTCTAGTGAGAGGATGTACCTTGGCCCTTTCTCCATGATCAGTTTGTGGCACATCTCCAAACAGTAAGTGTCAACATCGAGTATATAAACCTCAATACCACGCTGTTGTAGACGATTGCCCAATTCCTTCAAGAGTTTTGCCTCAATGGGTTTGTCAGACTTTAGTGTTAGCGTCTCTCGATACATCATATGTAGGCCTCCTTTGTAGTGGTGACCGTATTGCACTTTCCACGAGTTGCCACAATAATGAAGCACGGGATACTTCGTTACAATGTGACCCTTTCCTTTAGTTTTTCTAGGCGGTCAAGTAAACGCAAGCTACTCGTTGACGTTTGAGGTAGTTTCCAAAAAACAGAATCAAACCACTTCGTACAGACTTCATATGCTCCCTTATAGTTCTTTTGTTTTGAGTATAAGACCGCTAATCGTTCATAGCAGACTGGCAAGTCAACGCCACCTTGAATCGCGGTTTCCGGTATTCGAATTTCCCTTTCTACGTCTCCTCGTTCCTTCATTTCCATTGCCTTGCCATAAAGACTCTCGGAAAGAGCCATTACTTTGGGTGCTTCTTTATAGTAGTCTGGAAAAAGTTCTCTAGAGACCTCCACTGCTTCAGCATAGTTTTGCTTACAAAGGTCAAGGAATTCCCGTTTACGGTCTTGTTCCAGGAGTTCAACCATTTTCGCTTTTAGTGTGCTCGTCATTCCTCTCCTTATGTAGGTACAGTTTGACATAGCGGTTTGAGCCATTGCGACAAGGACTATGCACGACAGGACAAACTGGCTACTTAAGCAGCTTCCGCAATGACCTACCGGTAGCTTTGCCGGCTGCCCGTCTTGCTACACGTTTACCTACCTTGCCTTTCTTGACTGCGTTAACGTCACCCAGGAGCCGTGCTGCTTTATAAAGAAATCCCCTTGTCTTTCCGATGCTCATAACTTCTCCCCATGTTCAGCGTTGTTTCTTTCTCACCAGTTTTCTGGCCTTCTCGAAGCCGCTATATGTCAACATGAACAGACATCCGTCCACGTGATAAATATAGTCACGTCTACAAAGACGCTTGAACGCTTCAACGTATTTGGCAGCATAAGCAGGGTCGTTGGTGTCAAGAAATTCCTTGTTTCCCACCCTTACCCAAGGTCCTGGGATTTCGTTAAGAGACATGAGTAAAAACTGGCCATGATGAGCGGAAGCTCTTAGTAATTCGCTCTCCGTCTCAGAAAGCCTTCTCTTCTTGTATTCCTCTACGGCCTTTCCACCTGCATGAGCAGCCTGACATAAAGCCACGCAAGCTGCAATAATCTCCATAATCATAATCCACCCCCCATGTTTCCCTCGGTCCGGTAAGCTCTTCGTCTCCCGTGGTTAGATAGTAAATTTCTGCTGGTCTTCTGTACTTACCCGTCGCCGTTGCGCTCGCTTGAATGTCGCTGTCGGCGCCATGCGTGGGTACTGGGCTTCTTTCCCCTCCAGCAATTCTTTGATAGTAAGTATCTGTATCCGGGGGTACTGGTGACCCGGGAAGCTCTCTGGTTCGTAGAAACCACCAGCGGCAGCTTCCTGTAGCATGGGCTTTGTCGGCTCTTCCAGGGTGATGAGTATGCCGATGGGAGACTTCTCCCGCTCCAGAACGCCCTTCAAGTCACGGACATAGGCGGCATTGATATGACCGCTTTTTACTTGCACCACCACTGTCTTTGCTTTGCCACTGTTATCATCAAAGAAGTTGATATAGCCATCCACCCCACGGTCAGCGCCCTTGCGCTTGTCCTGTGCGGGTCGGGCATCAACTAGACCCAGAGCCCACCACTCAAACTGATAGCGGTTTTCCTCTGTGAGTGCCCTGGCACTGGACAAGTCTTTAGGGTCACCGATAACCTCATAGGGGGAGAGGTCAGGGCCGAAGGTGTCATGAAGCCGGTGGCGCATAAGGCTGATGGCAAGGTGGGTAATATCTATGCCAATCCAGCGACGCTTGAGTCGTTCAGCCACGATAACAGTAGTCCCGCAGCCGCAGAAGGGGTCAAGTACTAGGCCACCATCATTACTGCTAGCTGCAATAATGCGTTCCAACAGGGCTTCAGGTTTTTCAGTGGGGAAGAGCTGTTTAATTGGAGGGACTCGTCCGATGTCCCATACATCATCTTGGCGAACACCAGTAGAATCTTCAGTTGCCATTTGTGAGGGTATTCGCCGGCCTGTTTCATCATGACCGGAGATAATTTTTGCCGTACCAAATCGTTTTAGAGTCGATGGGGCACGTTCCATATAAAGCTGATTGAAGACTCTTTCGTTCTTTTGGGAACGTGAATAGAAAAGCAGGATATCATGGTTTCTCTGGAAGGTGAATTTACCGCTGGGCCACTTTCGATAGTGCCAGATAATTTCATTAAGAAATTGTTTCGCCCCAAAAGTCGCATCCATTAGCATCTTCAAGTAGTGGCTGGCTGTGGGGTCGCAGTGCAGGTAGATACTCCCGGTTAGCTTAAGTACCCGGCGCAGCTCTACCATCCGTTGCGCCATCATGGTAAGGTACGCCATCATGTCATTCTGGCCCAGAAACGCCCGCAGAGCTTGCAGCAAATCGGCCAGTTTCCTTGGCCCTTCCTTTACTACCTCTTGGTAGGCATACTCTGATTCCATACTCCAGTGCCAAGTATCCTCAAAGGCGGTAATCTGTGCCGCTGACTTCTCTCCACCTTTCTCTTGAAAGAGCACGTTGTAGGTGGCGTTGGAATTAAAGGGTGGGTCCAGGTAAATGAGGTCAACGGTCTCCGAAGCTACGTGTTCACGCAGGATATCGAGGTTATCCCCGAAGTAGAGCTTGTTTTTCCAATTGCCCGTCTCCATAAGGTCTCTCCATTCGGCGGCTAATCTTCGTAACTTTCGATCATGCTTGGTTTTGTGAGTATTCTACCCCCATTTCACGCCTTTTAGCAACAAGACGACAAATGGGGGTTGCAATTTTTAGCATGGCGAAAACCGCCACCTAGCTTGGGCACAATGACCACCTGCTCAACAAAACTGACTTTTACCTCGGTCAAAGTTAAGCGAACTGTGTGAGCTACAGACCAGTTGTTCCTCGGTTATTGGGCTAGTTAGCCACCTTGACAGCAAGTGAGCTGGGATTTAACATAGCGACGGCATTTGACTTTGATTGGTACACAATTCGAAAGGTGGTGAATTATGCAAGAAATAGTAACAGACTTGAAAGCAGAACAGGAAGCTCTGGATAATTTTCTGTGTACCCTTAAAGATTGGCAGTGGGATCTGCCGACTCCAGCAGAAGAATGGTCAGTCAGGGACTCCGTTTCACACATTGCTCACATTGATGAGGTTGCTGTTTCATTTCTTCAGGGGGATTATGCTGCATTGGATGAAGCAGCTAAGATTGGCATGAGTTTTAACGAAATCGGTCCCGAGAGGGGGCGGGCAATGAAACCTTCACAAATCCTGGAATGGTGGAGGGACATACGCAGGACGTTAGGTGATCATCTTATGAAAACTGATCCTAAAGCGAGGATTCCCTGGTTCGGGCCGCCTATGGGAGCACGTGCCTTTGCTACGGCACGATTTATGGAAACCTGGGCCCATGGGCTCGATTGCTATGATGCAGCAGGTGTTGAACCTGTTGATACAGACCGACTGCGCCATGTAGCCATGATTGCATACCTGGCAATGCCCTATGCCTATACCGTAAACGGTCTGGAAGTGACGAGTACTCCTATTAGAATAGAATTGGTGCTTCCATCCGGGGAAACCTGGAGCAGAGGTTCCGATGATGCGGACAATATCATCCGTGGAACAGCAAGTGAGTTCTGCCGTGTGGCAGTTCGAAGAAGACATTGGAAGGATACAAAATTAGAAGTGGTGGGTGATGAGGCAAGGCGTTATATTGAGATTGCTCAGACGTATGCTGGTCCACCTGGCTCCGGTCGGAAGCCCAAAAGTCAATAGATTTAGACCGTCCCTAAGGCGAGGTCTCTTTAGCTATTAGCTTCTTGTAGGCTGACATAAGCCGCTGGGTTAAGGCACCTGGTTTTCCAGAGCCGATGGGCTTATCGTCTAGCCGGGTCAGGGGCATGAGTTCAAGTATGGAATTGGTCAAGAAAGCCTCGTCAGCTCTGAGCAGTTCTCCCAGCTCGACCTGTCTCACCACCGGCATTATTCCCATCGATTGAGCCAGCTCCAGAGCAGCTTCCCGAGTAATTCCAGGCAAAGCGCCACTTTCTGTAGAAGGTGTAGCCAGCATCTCACCGCTTACTATGAAGATATTGGTGGTGCTGCCTTCAGCCATAAAGCCTCTTTCGTTGAGCAGCAGCGCTTCGTCGGCACCGGCTGCCCTAGCTTCCTGCCGGGCTAAGACATTTTCCAGATAGCAGGTGGACTTGAGTCTTGAGAGCGGCGACTGGCTGTTGCGTCGCCAGGATAACAGGACTGCCGTGTAGCCTCGCTCATAACTTTCAGGTGTCAGGGGTACGAGTTTCCGGGCAACAATGAATACGGTAATGCCACTGCATGTATCCGGGTTAGGGGTTATATCACCCTCGCCGGCCGATACCGTGAGCCTGAGACGGGCTTCAGCGAGGTTGTTGGCTTTTAGAACGGCATAGCAAGCTTTCTCCAGGTTGAAAGAAGTTAGCTTGGCAGCTATGCTTATGGTCTCGGCTGCATGGTGAAGTCGGGCCAGGTGGCGGTCAAGGCGAAAAATGGAGCCGCCATAAGCCCGCATTGTCTCGAAAAGTCCGTAGCCGTAAAGGAAACCGTGGTCGAAGGGGGATAGCTTAGCCTGAGAGCGGGGAATCAAATCGCCGTTGAGGTAAATAATTTCTTCCATTTGTGGACTCTAAGGCCATACAGGCTCGGTAAAACGGAGGAAATTGGCCAGCAGGTCATGGCCTACTTCAGTAAGTATGGATTCAGGATGTATCTGGGCTCCCTCGACTACGTAATCTTTATGTCTTACCCCCATTATCTCCCCTTCCTGGGTTCGGGCAGTGACCTTGAGGCAGGAAGGCAAACCTTCCGGTTTAATAATCAAGGAGTGGTAACGGGCTGCAGGGAAGGGATTCTCTATGCCCTCGTAGATAGTTTCGCCATCGTGATAGATGAGAGACGTCTTCCCATGGACTGGCACTGAGGCTCGCCCGACGATGCCGCTGTAGACATGGCCGATGCACTGATGTCCGAGGCAGACGCCTAGTATGGGGATTTTGCCGCCGAAGTGAAGTATCATGTCGTTGGAAATGCCAGCCTCTAGAGGGGTACATGGCCCCGGAGAAATGACTATATGGCTGGGAGCAAGCTCTTCGATTTCAGCTAGGGTGATTTGGTCGTTGCGATAGACCAGCGGCTCCCAACCCAACTCCCCTAGGTATTGAGCCAGATTGTAAACGAAAGAGTCGTAGTTGTCGATGACCAGTATCATTTGGTCTTCACAGCCACTCTAGGTGCCAACCGAAGCGCCTGAATCAGCGCCTTTGCCTTATCCAGAGTTTCCTGATATTCTGCCTCAGCATTGGAATCGTAAATAATGCCGCCACCGACCTGAAAGTAAGCTTTACTGCCCTTAATTATAAAGGTGCGGATAACTATGTTGAGGTCGAGGTTGCGGCCGAAGCCCAGATAGCCGATGGCGCCGGTGTAGACGCTTCTTCTTGTTGGCTCAAGTTCATCGATAATTTCCATAGCCCGCACCTTGGGGGCGCCGGTGATAGAGCCGCCGGGGAAAGTAGCTTTGAGTAAGTCAATGCGGTTCTTGTCTGGGCGTAGCTTACCGATAACGGTGGAAGTCAAATGAAAGACGCTAGGAAAGGTCTCAAGGATAGCCAGCTCGGTAACTTTAACCGTGCCGTATTGACAGACTCTGCCTAAATCATTTCTCTCCAGGTCAACAATCATCACATTCTCGGCGCGGTCTTTGAGGCTGTTAAGCAGCTCTTGTGCTAGCATGGTATCTTCAACCGGGTTCTTGCCTCTTGGTCTGGTGCCTTTTATCGGTCGTGTCTCTACCCAATCACCATTGACATGAAGGAATCTCTCCGGCGAGGCGCTGACGATGGTTATGCCATCAAAGTTGAGGTAGCTGGCGAAAGGTGCCGGGTTTATCTGCCTCAAACGTCGGTAAAGCTCATAAGGAGGAACGGTCAAATCGGTCTCGAAACGCTGGGAAAGATTCACCTGAAACACATCACCGTCAGCGATATACTCTCTGACCCGGTCCACAGCTTTCATATAGCCTTCAGGAGTGAAATTGGACTTGAGCGCAGCTTCAGTTGTACTTTTAATATTCGACGAGTTAGTCCTGGAGATATGTGGCGGGGCCGAAGATAGGCCACCCTTCATCTCCTCAAGACGCAGTTTGGCTCTTTTAAGTCTCTGGCTCTCATCGAGTTCGGGGAAGCCTGTGGAGGCGATGTAAGCTTTGCCTTCCACGTTGTCAAAGGCAAGGATGGTATCATAGAAACCGAAATAGCTTTCCGGCAGCTTCAGGTCATCTATGGCTGTGGTTGGGAGGTGCTCAATGAAATGACACAGGTCATAGCTGAGATAGCCCACGGCACCGCCCCAGAATGGGACAGGTGCCGGGAAAAAATCCAGTCGATATGTTTCCAGTAACTTACCCAGGACATCGAATGGATTGCCCTGTTCACTTTTCTGCTTGTCTTGCCATAAAAGGGTGACCTGATTGCCCCGGCTTCTCATCACCAGAAACGGGTCAATTCCAATGAAGGAGTACCTCCCCAGCCTTTGAGGGTCCATGCCGCTATCGAGGAAGAAGCTGTGTAGCTCATCATGGAGTAGTTCAAAGATTTCAGGAGCAGTTAAAGGAGTATGAATTTCCTCGATTAGTGGGTAACGGCTCATTATTGCCATGATTATACATCTAGCTGGATTAGATTGGAATATCCACAGTTCACCAAGATTCTTGTATTTTTATTCGGCATTTGTAGGAGCGCATTGACCTTGACAGACAATGCAATATGTGCTAGACTTTTTCTACCTTAACGTAAACTGGCAAATGTCTCAAAAGGTTTAGGTAAGTAACAATCGTTTACACACAGACAGTCTGTAAGCAAGTGTGGTAGTTGGAGCTTTGCTGTTGCTGTAGTTAGAAACCCAGGAGGGATAGTGAAAACAGAAACGATAGCGCCGTCTAAGAAAGCGACCATGAGCATTGGTGAGTTGGCCCAGCGAATGGACATAACTACTCGTACAGTGCGCTACTATGAGGAGATGGGGCTACTCGTGGGGGCGATTCGCGCACCAAACGGTCGCCGAATCTATAATGAGGAACACCTTTATCAACTACGCCTTGTACGACGTGGTAAACTACTCCTGGGGCTATCGCTGGCCGAAATCAAAGAGCTGGTCGAAGTGTTCAGGCAGACTGGCACTGAAAAGAGCGTTATCCGGCGCAGTATTGAGATCTTAACGTCTCATCTTGATGAGGTGGAAGACAAGCTGAAAAAACTAGAAAGCTATCATGCCTTGCTGGCTGGAGAAATCAAACGAGTGAAAGGACTATTGTAAGGTTAGCTAATCGACCTGGGCTGTGGCACACGAGAAACGTGTACTTCCCAGTGTCTCGAAGACTATAGATATAATTTTGCGTGAGGATTAAAGATGGCAGATTCCATTCGTGTTCTTCTAGGTAAGATCGGCCTGGATGGTCATGACAGGGGCATCAGGATGGTGGCGGCCTGGTTGCGCGATGGGGGCATGGAGGTGGTCTATGTGGGAACGCACCAAACGGCCGAAAGGATAGCCAGAGCCGCCAGCGAGGAAGACGCGGATGTCATCGGGTTAAGCTTTCAGGGCGCTGACCATGCGCCCCTCTGCAAGCAAATGCTGGAGCAGATGAAGGCGCATGGCTTACAGGACAGGCTCCTAATTGTTGGTGGCAACATCCCTCGCGCTGACATTCCGCTGCTGAAAGAGATGGGTGTGGATGCAATTTTTGCCAGTGGCACTCCAATGAGTAAATCGGTGGCATATATTCAAGAGAATGCACGCAAAAAACGCAGTAAGGAGGCGAAATGACAACACAAGAGATAAAGAGCCGGTACTTTCAAGGGGCGCGGAGGAAGGAAACCTGGTCAGGGATTCCCTTAAAGACAGTTTACACCCCGGAGGACATAAAAGATATCGATTATGCTCGTTCCATAGGTAACCCCGGGGAGTATCCATACAGGAGGGGTATTTATCCTGATATGTACCGTGGGCGTCTGTGGAGCCAGCGGCAGATAACAGGCTGTCCCACTCCCAAGATGACCAATGAGAGATTAAGATATTTGCTCAGCAGTGGCGAGAGTGCCATCAACATCATCGGTGACCAGCCGACTCAAATTGGAATCGATTCCGACCATCCCTGGGCCGAGGGTTCTGTCGGCCGGGTTGGGGTGCCTGTCGATACCATGGAGGACATGCGGCAGATATTGGATGGCATCCCTCTAGACCAGGTTAGCACCATGCTGACTCTGGTGACTCCTCTTGCTCTTCCCTCCTACATGGTTCTTGCCGAGGAGCAGGGTATTGCACCTTCTGAGCTTAGAGCCACCAGCCCGATGGTTCCGCCGGTGCTTGGAGCTCCGGTGTGTATGTACGGAGGTAGGGAATGGTGGTTTGATATGGCCAAACGGCAGATGAAGGAGTTTATAGACAAGCTGGAGTACATGAATAAGAAGTACCCCAAGATCTATGTGGCTAACTACAACGCGTATAATATTCGGGAGACCGGCGTTGGTGCTGCCGAGGAAGTAGCCTGGATCTTTGCTAATGCCTTTGAAGGGTTGAAGCTAATAACTGAGCGGGGGGTGGACATAGACGCGGTGGCGCCCAAGGTCAGTATTACCTTCAGCGTTATGATAGACATTCTTGAAGAGGCAGCCAAGTTCAGGGCAGCCAGAGCCATTTGGGCCCGCACACTGAAGGAAAAATTCGGGGCTAAAGACCCACGGTCGCTGAGGCTGAAGTATCACGTCAACACGGCTGGGATCATTATGGAGCGCCAGCAGGCGACGATAAACGTTATCCGCGCTGCTTATGCTGCACTGGCAGCGGTCCTCGGAGGCACGCAGTCTCTGCAAGTAGCCGGCTATGACGAGCCTATCGCTATTCCGACAGAGGAAGCGGCTACCCTCGCTGTAAGGACACAGCAAATCCTGGCTAATGAGACAGGGGTTGCCACTGTGGCTGACCCGCTGGCCGGCTCTTATTACGTAGAGAGCCTGACCCAGCAGCTAGAAGAAAAGATGCAGAAGATTCTCGATACCATTGAGGAGAAAGGCGGTATGACAGCAGCTATATCTAGTGGTTACATAGACAGGGAGATGGAGGCGGCTTGGTTCAAGTACCAGAAGGAAGTGGAAGCCAAAGAACGAATTGTAGTTGGCGTCAACGAGTTCACCATTCCTGAGGAGCAGGATGCTGACGTGGCGGTTTACCTTAGCAATGTGGACTTCGCCCTGGTGCAAAGCCATATAGAAGGCCTGAAGGAGTTCAAGCGGACTCGCGACCAGGCTAAAGTGAAAAAAGCTTTGGAAAATATGCTCCATGCCACTGAAAATGATGCCCCTGATATCTGTGAGTATGAGAAAGAATGCTGCAAGGCTGGCTGTACCACTGGAGAGCTGAATGGGGTCAAGCGAATGGGCATTGGACTTCCCTACGACCCACTAGGGGTGCTTGAGTACCCGTTCTCCTGAAATGAAACCTAACTAGAAGAAGATATCGTTAAACAAAGTCTCGTCGCCTCAGGTGGCGAGACTTTGCTTTTCAGACTTCGATGAACTGATTTAACCCCCTGCGAGCCTCAAGTCCATAAGCCTGAGTCCAGGCGTCATATATCTTGTCCAAAGGGATATTTTCATAACGCCCATGGTCTTGGAGATATTCAATATGCGGATTTCCGTCTAAGTCATGGGAGGGCAACAAAGCATCGTGTTTACCATCAAACTCCACCGGGATGAGCCGATTCTCCTGGCATACCTTTAGCTCGAAAGTGGGCGCAGCTTTAACCCATTTCCCGTCAATATACAGCTCATTATAGCCGTGGTAGGGGAAAAGGTTTGTGCCCAGCACCTCTTTTATTTTGGTGGGAACGCGATGATTTCGAATATCAACGAAGTGTACAAGCGCAGGTATGCCCACAGCTCGAGCTAAGGTAGCCAGTAAAATTGCTTTTTGTATGCACATTCCTCCTCTCGCCTTCAATATCTTGCTTGCCTGGTAGGATTCCAGAACACCGACCGGTAGATGCGGGATAAACTTAATCTTATCCCTTACAAAATAGAAAAGGCTTCTGGCTTTGTCGCTAGCCTCCTCGTATCCTTTGGTTATGTCCTTCGCCTTTTCTTCTATTGACTTGTTGCCAAAGTCAAACGTAGGTGTAGATTTCAGCCACTTTTCCATTTCGTTCATTTTATATCTTTCCTTTTACCTCTCCTGCGCCTTTTCTAACTCCTTCAAGCGGTTCAGCCGCTCCTGGGCAGCCATCCCGTAGTGTTTCAACCAGGCAGCGAGTATTTCGTCTACAGGTACATCCACGCGATGTCCATGGTCTGCGGCGTATTCGATGTGCAACTTCCCATCCATATTGTGCGACGGGAATATGGCATCATTTTTGCCATCGAATTCCACCGGTATGATTCTGTTCTCCTGGCACATTTTCAGGTCGAAAGCCGGTGTAGCCTTAACCCATGTCCCTTTGATGTATAGCTCGGTGTAACCGTGGTAGCTAAACAAGTTTGTACCCATAACTTTAAGCAATCTATCGGAAATAAGATAATTCCGAATATCAGCAAGGTGTAGACGAGCCGGGATGCCCACGGCTCGAGCAAAGGCAGCCAGGACAGCCGCCTTTTCAACGCAAAATCCCTGCCCCCTTTCTAATGTCTTGCTTGCTCGGTAATTTTCCAGAACCTCGAGAGGCACGAATGGGTTGTATTTAATCTCATCCCTTACCCAAAAGAAAAGGCTTTTAGCTTTGTCTGTAGTTTCACGCTTGCCCCTGATTAGGTTCTGGGCCTTTTCTTTTATCGACGGATTGTCACTGTCGATTGTAGCTGTGGATTTAAGGTACCTTTCCATTTGGTCCATGATTATTTCGCCAACACTTTCTTCAGGGTGAGCCCGATTTCAGCGGGGCTGGGGGCTATGATGGCTCCGGCGTTGGCCAGGGCTGCTATTTTATCCTGGGCTCTGCTTGAGCTGCCGCTGATTATAGCTCCGGCGTGCCCCATTCTCTTGCCCAGTGGAGCTGTAGCTCCGGCGACAAAGGCGACCACTGGCTTGGTCATCTTCTCCTTGATGAATTGAGCGGCTTCCTGCTCTGCGGTGCCGCCGATTTCGCCAATAAGTATCACCGCCTTGGTATCCTTGTCTTTCTGGAACAGCTTCAATATGTCGACAAAAGTGCTGCCGGGCAGTGGGTCACCGCCGATACCAACGCAGGTGGATTGGCCGATGCCGAAGCTGGTTAGCTGGGCAACTGCTTCGTAGGTCAGAGTGCCGCTGCGGGAAACAACGCCAACGTTGCCCTGAAGATGAATATCGCCGGCCATAAGCCCTGCCTTACATTTTCCGGGTGAGATGAGGCCGGGGCAGTTTGGGCCGATAAGTCGGGTTGACTTATCTTTGAGATAATTGTGTACCATCACCATATCTAAAACCGGAATGCCTTCGGTGATACATACGACTAGCAGAATGCCAGCATCGGCGGCTTCCAGAATGGCATCAGCGGCAAAGGCAGGAGGTACAAAAATCATGCTGGCATTGGCTCTGGTTTCTTTTACTGCTGTTTCTACGGTGTTAAAGACGGGTACGCCTAATATCTCACTGCCTCCCTTCCCTGGGGTAACGCCAGCAACCACCTTAGTGCCGTACTCAATGCACCGCTGCGTGTGAAAACTGCCCTCACTCCCGGTTATTCCCTGGACAAGCAAGCGAGTTTTTTCATCAATCAGTATACTCATTTGCTGCCTCCTTTAGCGGCTTCTACCGCTTTGCGGGCGGCATCATAAAAATCTGTTGCCTCAACAAACTTTATTCCAGATTCAGCTATGATGCGCTTGCCATCATCAACGTTTGTTCCAGCCAGTCTGATGACCAGGGGCAGCCGGCAATCCATTTGTTTGTGAGCTTCGACTATGCCCTGAGCAATAACATCTACCCTTGTTATGCCGCCAAAAATGTTAACCAGTATTGCCTTGACGTTAGGGTCGGTGGTAAAGATCTTGAAGGCGTTGACAACGCGGTTAGCGTCATTAACGGTGCCGGTATCAAGAAAATTAGCTGGCCTACCACCGGCCTGAGTGATGAGGTCCATGACTGCCATGGCTAAGCCAGCCCCGTTGACCATACAGCCGATGTTGCCATCCATTTTAATATAATTCTTAATACCTAGTTCGTTAGCCTTGGCTTCAAGCGGGTCCTCCTGTTCCACATCGTGAAGCTGCTCGATGTCACTGTGGCGGAAAAGAGCATTATCATCGAAGTTCAGCTTGGCATCGAGGGCCAGAAGCTCGCCATCGGTGGTAACAACCAGGGGGTTAATTTCGGCTAAGGAGCAGTCTTTGGCTTGGAAGAGTTTATATAAGTTTGTCATCAGGCTGGTGGCTGGTCTTATGTGGGTTGAGTTTAGGTTCATCCCATAAGCCAGTTTGCGCCTCTGAAAGGACTGGAAGCCAGCCGCCTGGTCAATATAGACCTTGAGGATTTTCTCCGGGCTTACCCGAGCTACTTCCTCGATATCCATGCCGCCGGCTTCACTGGCCATCATCACTGGCATCCTGCTGGCGCCATCAACGATGATGCTGAGATAAAGCTCACGTTGGATGCTGACCGCCTTCTCTATAAGGACTTTGCTCACCGGTACCCCTTCTGGGGTCGTCTGATGTGTCACAAGTCTGGTGCCGAGCATCTGCGCCGCCAACTTTTCTGCCTCTTCCGGGGTGTTAGCCACCTTTATGCCTCCGGCTTTACCTCTGCCGCCAGCGTAAACTTGAGCCTTAATTGCCACCTTGCCTTCAAGCTCAGCAGCTATCCTTTTAGCTTCGGCCGGTGTAGTGGCTACTCCACCTCGCGGGACCGGGATGCCGAATTCAGACAGCAGCGCCTTGGCCTGATATTCGTGGATTTTCATCCAGATTCCTCCTTTTATATATGATTTCGGCGATTAACGGAGATTACAGCGCTCTGGCGGAGGGGGTGGGATTCGAACCCACGTTCGCTTGCGCGAAAACGGTTTTCAAGACCGCCGCCATAGTCCACTCGGCCACCCCTCCAAAACCATCCTAGTATAGGAAATCGGATTTCGTTTGGCAACCTTGCGTATTGTCATTCTGAAGGAGCGGAGCGACTGAAGAATCTCCTCTTCAGAATAAACCCTGTCCTAAAATGTAGCCCCGACCCTTTAGGGTCGGGTGCCCGAGGCTAAAGCCTCGGGGCTACATGTTTGGCGAGATTCTTCGCTCTGCTCAGAATGACAGTGCAAAAGGCTCCCTTATCGTGGCAATAGAATATGATGCTATAATTGAGCCCCAGGAGGTGACCAATGGAAATCAACGTGTTAGGAATATGTGGCAGCCCTATTAAAGGCGGTAACACCGAGGCTTTTCTTAAGGAGAGCCTCAAGGCTGCTGAAGCCACTGGCGATGTTAAGGCCAAGCTGATAACCCTGGCTGGCAAAGACATAAAGGACTGCCGTCACTGTAACTGGTGCGTCAGGAAGCAGGAAGAGGGAAAGCCCTGTGCTCAACAGGATGATATGGTAGAGATATATCCAGAGCTGTTAGAAGCTGATGCCCTGTTGCTGGCTACCCCTGTTTATATCGGTCGGCTTTCTGGGTATATGGCTTGCTTTACTGACAGGCTTCGGGTTTTTGCCTGGGGTAATGTTTACCGAGGAAAACTGGGGAGTAAAGTAGGCGGTGCTTTGGCTGTTTCTTGGGGAAGGAACTATGGCATAGAGACGGCGCTGCTCAGTATCCTCTCTGCTCTTTTTATGATGGGATTGATACCAGTGGGTCCTCCCCATGGTTATGGCTCACCCTTTGGCGCCGCTGGCTTGGCCAGCGAGCATGGCACAGGAAAGTTCAATCCTGAGGACAAGCTCGGCGTACTGCGAGACGAATATGGTATTAAGGGAGTACAGGCTCTAGGGAAGCGGGTTGCTGAAATCACCAAGTTAATCAAAGCTGGAGAAGCCGCGCTTAGCCGCCTTTTTTGATTATCTTTTCTCTGCTTAGCGATGTCGAATGGCTTAAGAGACCGTTTAGCAATGATTTATTCTGGATGTAGTTGCGACTCTTTAGGGTCGCACTGGCTATGGATAATGGTGCCGAATTATTGGAGGGAGTTAAGTATGCTTTCTATTTCAGCTTGGTTGGAGAAGGAGACATCTTTTACTTCCCTTATGATACCATCTCTATCAATAAAGAAAGTCTTGGGGATAGGTGTGCTGGCAGTAAAGCCGTAAAGGGTTTGGGCATTGCCTTCCGAATCAAGCAGAACAGGGAAGGTGTATTCTTTATCGTTTATCCATGACTGTGCAGTGGCAGCACCATTTTTCACATGAATGGCAAGTATTACTAGTTCTTCACCCGACCAGTCTTTGGAAATTGCCTGGAAGAAAGGTAATTCATCCTTGCAGGGGACGCACCAGGTGGCCCAGAAGTTGACCATCACTATCTTGCCCTGGAGCTTACTCAGGGTTATTGTTTTATTATCAAGAGTCTTGAGGGTGAAATCTGGAGCGCGGTTGCCTTTTTGATAACCGACGGGGATGGCGGGGAGAGTTGTGAATGTTTGGTCCTCTGCGAATGTGGCTTTATTTCCACTGGCATCTCTGGATATCACAGTGTAGTGATAGGTTGTATTGGGGTCCAGTCCGGTCAATGTGACATTGTGGCTGGTGGTAAGCTTTGTATCTAGCGGCGTGGTTGAGCCGTATGTTTCAGTTTTTCCGTATTTGACCTGGCTGGTGGCGGGTTCGTCTGTTGTCCATCTGATGATAGCGCCTGTTTCGGTTATCGATGAAATTGAGACGCCTTGAATTATAGGGGCTGATGGTGTCCCTGTCTGGGTGGCGAAGTAGTAGATGCCGCTACCGATAAAAAAGCATACGATTAGAATAAGCAGAGTAGTAACGATTCTTATTAGTCCCCGCCTCCCAGAGTCTGAAATACCCCGTTCTATAGGCATAGGAGGCACTGTTTGATACGGATATGGTCTTGCCGACAAAGGAGGACTGGCTGGCATTGTTGCTGCGCTGGCGGCTACAGTCGCAACGCGTGGTATTGGCATTGGCATACCGCCGTGTGGCATGGCACCGGGCGAGCTGTAGTTTGGACGCTGTCCAAAGCTGGATGGGGGAAGGCTATGTTTGGGGTTATTATATTGAGGCCTCGTGCCATAGGCTCCTGGCGGCTGCTGACCTGTGGAACTTTGTGGCCTCGGTGCCAGTGGAGGGCGTGCCGGTGGTGTAGCAGGTGCAGCTTGTTGCATCACCCGGTGCTTGCTTCCAAAAAGCAAGCCGCAAC
Organism: Chloroflexota bacterium; assembly: GCA_016865855.1. GTDB lineage: Bacteria > Chloroflexota > Dehalococcoidia > GIF9 > UBA5629 > 9FT-COMBO-48-23. Next base: position 29,137 of record VGNX01000004.1, read on the forward strand.
CTGAGCAGCGGCCCAATTCAGGGTCGACGCTAGCGCCGCACTTCGGGCAGTTATGCTGATGCGGTGTAGTGTGAACTCTGGGTGGTTGCTGGTGCATGGCAGCCTTTGGGGTGGGCTGTGGCGGGAGAGTTTTGACTCTTGGAGCAGTGGTAGCTTGTGGCCTTGCTGATGTGGTGGGTGGAACCGATTGGGTGGCTGAACTATGTTGCTCTGAGACGCAGAGGAAGCCGCATTTCGGACAATATCTTGACCTTTTAGGAAGAGGCTCACGGCAATGCGGGCACAGCATGGTGCCGCAGTTCTTGCAGAATGACTGGCCTGGAGACATTTGCGAGTGGCAAACAGAACAAAGGGTTATTCTGGGCTGCACGCTATCACCATTCTCCGATTATTTCGGTACCTTTAGCGTTTCTTTGTGTCTTCTCTTTAGATTTGCAGAACATTCTGAAAACCTTCTCTATTATACACCTAGCCAAAGCATAAAGTAGAATGTCAGTTTATGACCGCATACCAAGACTATTCAGAAGCAAGGGGAAAACGGCTTGTTTGGCTGTATTTGACAGGAAGCGGGCTTATCATGGAGCTTTACCTCGTTTGGGCCGGACTAGAGATGTAATTGAGCAATGTAGAAGGTTGAAGGGCAGTAGACTAGTCGAGAGACTTGAGTATGTTTTCTACTTCCTCTTTGCTGGTGAACCGTCCAATCTTGATTTCTCTGATAATTCCATCTGAGTCGATGAAAACGGTTTTGGGTACCGTCCAGACATGATAGTCCTTGCTCGTTTTATCATCCATGTCAAGCAGGATGGGGAATGTGAAACGCCCTACTTTGCCGAAATGTTTGTCTTCAGTATCGAAATATTTAGCTTCAAGCTTCTCAATGCGGTCTGCCCTACCGTCAATGCATACAGTAAATACAACCAAGTCTGAATCCTCGCTGTTCTTATTAGCCAACTTGGTGTCTTCATAAATCGCCCGAATGCCAGGAGACTCCCCTATACAGGCTCCACAGAAAGTATTCCAGAAGTTGAGCATAATCTTCTTCTTGCCTATATAGTTACTTAGAGTCTCTATCTTACCTTCTTTATTAGGCGATTCTGGATTATCGTCGTGATAGTATGGCAAGGTGAAATCAAGAGTTCGCTTGCCGACTTCATAGCCGACTGGGATATCGCTGAGAGTTTTGAATGTCTTAGTCGACGTAGGTTGTGGGTTTACGTTTCCGCATTTGTCTTGTGACTTTACCTTGAAGTAATAGGTTGTGTTGGCTTCCAGTGCGGATAAGCGGGCACTATGGCTATCGGCAAACTCTTTACTTGACGGACCGGGCAAGTCGCAATCCTGTGTCTTGCCGTAATATATCTGGTATGTGGTGGGCTCGTCCGTTTTCCAGGTTATGGTGGTGCCTATGTCAGAAACCTTGGGCACACGGACTTCTGAAATCGCTGGTGGCGTTGTATCTTTAAGCTTGAAATGTGCGGTGACGCTTTTATTCGAGTCCATGACAATATTGATAGTCTCCGATGAACCTGAAGCACCATCCCAGTAGCTAAACGTGTAGCAACCGTTAGGATCGGGGGTAGCCGTGAGCTCGACTCGAATGCCCTCTGGGTATGTACCAGTGTCCGAAGGTGGTTCTACGTCGATGCTGTTGCCCTTTCCTTCAGGAGCCACATTTGTGCTCAGGGCATATGTTTTGGCTGGAGTAGGAGGTAGGATGGGTGGTTGATTGCCAGGTTCGGCACTTTGGCTAACGAATCGTGTGACGTTGATGCCTCCCAGGATGAGGCCACTAAGTACAGTGCCAACTAGCAGACTGGCTAGAACTGGTCTTACAAAACGCCTCAGCGGGGGAAAATTCCACTCTCTTCGCTCGGCCTTTGCTATTTCTCTTAGGAGCGGACTTCGTGTTGGTGAGATGCCCCCCTTCTTTGGTGGAAGGGATGGTACTTTATCTATAAATGGTGCTGCTGGTGCAACAGGCCTCGCTGCTGTTGGTGCTATGCCCGTCGGTGCAGCACTTGCGGCTCGATACTTGGCGCCAAGAAGGCCACAGCTTGGACAATCTTTGTGAGCAGTGTTGACGCTAGTGCCACATTTGGGGCAGGTATACCGGAGCTTGGCTTGAGGAGATTCGTCCAATTTCTTGGACGCAGGCCTCTGTGACCGGGCTTTCTGTCTCTCTTTCCACAGGTGGTAATTAGGGTCTTCCCAGCCACAGTACGGGCAGATTTTGCCGTCAAAAATGTGAGCTTTAGGGCATAATCTTGCATCACAATTTGGGCATAAAAGCTCACCTAAATTGTCTTTCTTTACCTGCACGTGGCACTTGGGACATAATATTATCCTTTGCACGCGATCCTCATTACGCGTTTATTTCGCGTTTCTCTTGAATATGGCACTTTGTGTTTTCGGGTGATTCGGACAACATGCCTTCCCTAAATTATACACATAGAGAAGCCGAAATGAAATTATCTAGTGTTGGGAAGTCTGTCTGTTAACCCGGTATCGAGAGTGGAAAGTTGTTCAGGGACTATTATTTTGGTCTCGGTTTACTGATGGCGCTGGTCTGCATAGGACCAACATAGCCACAACTGCGGCGATTTGAGCAATGCCCGTAGGCTTTGCTAGCTCTGGTGCCACAGCGGGGGCATGTGTATCGCGACATTGTACCTGCAGTTTTCTTTTGCCTTTGCTTTGTAGTATCTTGCTGTACTGTCGGTGGGTCAACTATTACTGGTTTGCCTGCAGCATTTGTATCTTGCAGATACATATCTTTGTGTTCCATGGAGCCGATGAAGCCACACTTCGGGCAGTTTCCAAACTGGACGTTAAGTTTGGCAGCACATTGGGGGCAAGCGTAGCGAGGCTTGGAATCGTGTTGCATCAGTTTTAGCTCTTATTGATTATCTCCGTACCCATGTATGGTTTTAGTGCTTCAGGCACCTTTATGCTGCCATCGGCTTGTTGATAGTTCTCCAATATGGCAATGAACACACGGGGTAAAGCCAGCCCTGAGCCGTTCAGGGTGTGGACGAAGCTGGGCTTGGCATCTGGTGCTGGACGGTAGCGAATGTTTGCCCGCCTGGCTTGGAAGTCACCGCAGTTGCTACATGAACTGACCTCCAGCCATTCACTGCAGCCGGGAGCCCACAATTCGATATCGAATGACTTGACCGAGGCAAAGCCCAGGTCACCGGTACATAGCTGTACTACGCGATAAGGGATGCCTAACCGTTGACACACATCTTCAGCATCTCGCACCAGCTTGTCCAATTCCTGGTCCGAGGCTTCTGGCTTAGTGAACTTGTAGAGCTCGACCTTGTCAAATTGGTGACCTCTCTTGATGCCTCTGGTGTCCTTGCCGGCTGTCATCTTCTCTCGACGGAAGCAAGCAGTATAGGCGGCATAGTAAAGAGGCAAAGTGCCCGGCGGCAGGATTTCATCGCGATGCAAATTGGTCAAGGGCACTTCAGCGGTGGGCACAAACCAGAAATCGTCTTCTTCATCATGGTAGAGGTTATCGGCAAATTTGGGCAAATTGCCTGAGCCAAACATGCATTCACGTTTAACCATGAAAGGTGGGTAAATTTCTGTGTAGCCGTGCTCCTTTGTATGTAGGTCAAGCATGAAGGCGATGAGCGCTCTTTGGAGACGAGCCCCTTGACCCTTGAGGACATAAAAGCGGCTGCCGGAAAGCTTGACACCGCGCTGGAAATCGATAATGTCTAGCTTTTCGCCCAGTTCCCAATGGGGTAGCGGTGTGAAGGAAAAGTCTGCTGGCTCACCCCAGGAGCGCACCACCATGTTGTCCTGTGCATCTTTGCCAACAGGTACATCAGCCGCCGGGATGTTAGGTAACCGCAGGAGAAAGTCTTCAAGCTCAGATTCAACCCGACATATTTCCGCCTCCAGGGAAGTGATTTTTTCACCAAGTTGGCGCATATCGGCAATAAGCTGAGGCGGCTTATCTGCCATACTGCCCAATTGTTTGCTGACTTCATTGCGCTGGGCTCGGAGCGTTTCCATTTCGTGGAGAAACTGGCGGCGCCGCTCGTCGAGGCTTAGGATTTGCTCAAGCGGAGCACTCTCTCCTCGCTTTTCCAAAGCCTGACGGATTAAGTCAGGATTATCGCGGATCAGTTTGATATCGAGCATGATAAAACAGCCCTTTTTGTGAGTATTTTATAGTTTTTTGTCATTCTGAGCGAAGCGAAGAATCTCGCCAAACATGTAGTTGCGAGGCTTTAGCCTCGCCTAAAGCGACCCTAAAGGGTCGCGGCTACATTGGTGGGATAAATGAGCCGCCCTGTGCATGTCATCCTGAGCAAAGCGAAGGAACTCAAAGCAATATGAGATTCTTCGGTCGCACTGCTCCCTCAGAATGACACTCTGACTGTTAATGAACAACCTCCTTTTTATCATTTTGTCTTCAGTTGTGGGAAGAGGATAATCTCACGGATGGATTGTTTATCAGCAAACAGCATTACCAAGCGGTCAATACCAACTCCGAGACCGCCAGTAGGCGGCATGCCATATTCCAGGGCTAGGAGAAAATCATCATCAATAGCCTCGGCTTCTGGCTCCTTGTCACCCAATTTCGCCAGCATTAGCTCGGCGGACTGCATCTCTCTTTGCTCATGGAAGCGTTTTCTCTGTTCCAGCGGGTCATTGAGTTCGGTAAAGGCATTAGCGATTTCCATGCCGCCGATAAAAGCCTCGAAGCGCTCCACTAAGCGGTCATTATCTCGCTTGCTTTTGGCTAGAGGTGACATCTCTACCGGATAATCTACAAGAAAGGTGGGTTGCATCAGGCTAGGTTCAACAGAGGTGGAGATAAGCTCATCTACCAGCCTGCCTCTGTCCTTGTTGGGGTCAACTTCCAGTCCCAATTGTTCCATCCTCATCCGCAACGACTTAGCATCGGGGTGGTTCTCAAAGTCGATGCCACAATGCTTCTTAATTGCTTCACGCAGGTAGATTCTTCGCCACGGAGGTTCGAGGTTGACAAGTTCTTCACCGAACTTAACTTCAGTCTTGCCCATGACTTCCCTGGCAATAAAGCATACCATATCTTCAACCATCTTCATCATATCATTGTAGTCGGCATAGGCTTCATAGATTTCCACCATGGTAAATTCAGGATTATGTCTGGTGGATATACCTTCGTTGCGGAATACGCGACCGATCTCGTAGACTTTATCGAAGCCGCCTATTATTAGCCGTTTTAGGTAAAGCTCCAGAGCGATGCGAAGGTATAGGTCTTGATTCAGGGCTTGGTGGTGAGTTTTGAAGCGTCGAGCTAGAGCCCCGCCTGCCACTGGCTGTAATACTGGTGTTTCCACCTCAATAAATCCTTGCTCGTTTAGAAAGCGTCTAAGGGCTGAGATAATCTGGCTCCGCAGCCTGAAAACAGGCTTAACTTCTTCATTGGAGATTAAGTCGAGATACCGTTGCCGGTAGCGCTTTTCAACATCAACCAGCCCGTGCCATTTCTCAGGCAATGGTTGAAGAGATTTGGCCAATAGAGTGAAGTCATTTACCTCAAGGGTGATTTCGCCGGTCTTGGTTCGAAAAAGCTTACCTTTGGCACCGATGATATCGCCGATATCGATTTCGTGAAGAAACTCATACCTTTCCTTACCGAGGAGGTTATGGCTAAAATAAAGTTGAATTTTGCCCGAACCATCGCGAATATCGAAGAAGGCAATCTTTCCCATGAAGCGAATGGATGTAATTCGGCCGGCGAGGCTCAATTCTGGGCTCGGGATGGTCTGCGGGCTTGATTCTATTTGCTCATAGAGGGGCACTGCTTCTTGGGTGGTGTGGCTGCGGTGATATGAATGAGGATACGGATTTACTCCTTGTCCTCGAATCCTTTCTAGTTTTTCAAGGCGCTGTTGGGCAATGTGCTTTAATCTTGCCATCAATATTTAACATCCCTTGAAAAATTCGCTGCTCTTTTGTATCCCATCAGCTCTCCAATTTGGTGATGCCCCCGGGATCCCAGAAAAAATCGAAGATTTTTCTGGGTGGAGCTCCTGGGCAGATAGTTAAGTTACGTCCATTATCAGGAGCCTAAGTACTCCAGCCGGGGTTGTCACCTCAACTTCGTCGCCGATTTTTCTACCCAGCAGGGCTTTCCCTACCGGTGATTCGTTGGAAATCTTGCCCTCAACAGGATTAGCTTCAGTACTACCTACGATGGAAAATTGCTCTATCTTGCCGTCCTGGTTTTGGATAAGCACCTTGTCGCCTATCTCCACTACGCCTAGCAAAGCTGGCGACTCTATAACTGTAGCGTTCTTGACGATATTCTCCAGCATAAGTATTCTGCCCTCGACAAAAGCTTGGTCATTCTTGGCATCTTCATATTCAGCGTTGTTCTCAGTGCCTCCCATCTCCCGGGCGCGCTTAATCTTGCTGGCTACCTCCTGCCTTCGTACTGAAAGCAGGTGCTCCAGCTCAGATTGGAGCTTAGCCAAGCCCTCTTGGGTGATAAGGATTTTCTTTTGGCCCATGTGATGTCTCCCGTCTCGAAAGCTAGTAAAAAAACTGAGAGTTTGGGAACCCTCAGTTGACGTTGAAGTTCGACACATATTATAGGCTGTTTTGGCTTGATTGTAAAGAGCGACGCAAGATAATATAATTAAACGGTGTTTGACAACCTACTTCCCTGATCTCCTTCCCTTACTAAGGGAAGGAGAAATGTAGGTTAGAGATTGTTTACTAATGTAGTAGCGAGGCTTTAGCCTCGCTGAACTCGACCCTAAAGGGTCGAGGCTACATGTAAGTTGGTGACAGGTGGCCCTAAAGGGTTGCAGCTACATTAGATATAGATGTTGATAAAAACTTTCTTGAGGGTGACAGTAAAATTGCTCAGGGTGACAGTCATACAATTGGATAGGTAGGAGAGAGAGCATGGTTGCTTTATATATAACGTCTATGGGAGCCGCCGGAAAAACAGCCTTTTGTGCTGGAATTGGCAGAAAGTTGCTTGACCGAGGGATAAAGGTGGGCTTTGTTATACCAGTCCAGCTTTTTGAGACCAGCAACGCCGATGGTTATGATGATGCCGCTTTTATTAAGGAAATCTTCGAGTTGACAGAATCTAGCGAGCAGCTTTGTCCTATTCGTTTGTCCCAGCGTGAATTATGGCGAAGCTTGACCGACGAGGTAGCAGACTTTACACAAAAGCTTAAGCAGGTATATCGTAAGATATCACGGGGTAAAGACGTCGTCATTATGGAGGGATTCGGCAATTTGGACGTAGATAAAATCTCTGCTCTGGCTTGCTACACGATTGCCGAAACCTTGGAGGCTAGGGTGATTATTGTGCTCCGTTATTCCTCGACTTTAGATGTGTCGAAGATTGTGCAAATAGGTAAAAAGCTAGGGCAGCAGCTGCTGGGAGTTGTTATTAACCTTGTGCCCAAGTCCAAGATGGAAACAGTGAGACAAGAGTTGACTGCCTTATTTAACGAAGCTGGAATCAAAGTCCTGGGTATACTTCCTGAGGTTCGGAGCTTGCTTGGAGTAAGCATCGGCGAGCTGGCTAAAATTCTTGATGGCGAGGTCTTGACTTCTCCAGAGAACACTGACGATATAGTAGAGAATATAATGCTAGGGGCTATGACTCTTGACTCTGGGGTAGAGTATTTTGCTCGTAAGACAAACAAGGCGGCAGTGATTCGTGGCGAACGTCCTGATATGCAGCTAGCTGCTTTGGAAACTTCAACCAAGTGCCTCATTATTACCAATAATGTGAAGCCTTTGCCCCCTGTTATCTCTCAGGCTGAGGAAAAGCATGTGCCTATAATATTGGTGAAGCAGGATGCTTCCGCAGCTATAGCCGGCATTGAGGAGGCTCTAACCAAAGCGCACTTTCGCTATTCACAGAAGCTGCAGAAGTTCGAGGAGCTTCTAGATTGCTATTTTGACTTCAAAGCTTTTTATTCAGAGCTTGGCCTGAAAGCTTAATATTAGTCCCTTCCTCCACGGCTGGAATATGGGGGTGTTTGCTTATTATCCAGCCTTTATTCAGTGGTTTCCTGTTTATTCTGACCGGTCTTTAACCGTTGTCATTCTGAGGGAGCCCTTCGCCTCTTGTCATCCTAGGGGAGTCCTTCGCCTCTTGTCATCCTGAGGGAGCAAAGCGGCCGAAGGATCTGGCTCAGGATAAATTCCGCGACCGAAGAACATCGTTTAAGGAAAATCCGTGAAAGGAGGCGTCTGGATTCTTCGCTACGCTCAGAATGACAGGAAAGAGGCTCAGAATGACAGGAAAAGGTTCAGGCTGTTTACTAATGTAGTTGCGAGGCTAAAGCCTCGCAACAAAAGACGACCCTAAAGGGTCGCAGCTACATTGGAAAGTAGATTGTCAAAGATTACTAATACATATTCTCAGGCTTAGAATGGCAGACGTGATTTAAGTAACCCTCAGGATCTCTCTGGCGTGTTGAGCCAAAGAAGATGGTACCTGTACCTCTACCTGACCTAAGCCATCGATAGTGAGACCGTAAACGACCCCGGCGCTTTCATAACGAAGCATAGCTGGAACGCCTTCGCTTTCAAGGCGTCCTTTCACAATTTCTGCCTCTGGCTGTCCGCTGGCTATGTAAACTGTAATTAGTTCGGTGTTTTCAGGCAAGACTTGGTTCCTGGGATTGTGTACTAATGTAGTGCGAGGCTTTAGCCTCGCTACACAGTTACTGAAAAACGAAGTTTGTCACGGTTAACCGGATAAAAGCGACTCTGTGAAGGGTCGTACTGCATCTAAGATAAATCTAAGGTCTGGTGAGCAGAGAAGCCGCGCAGGTTTGAATCGGGACATTAGCTGCGTGGGTTTATAAAAATAGTGCCATAACACGACACATACAAGGAATTTAAACCCTGACCGAGGATTAACACTACCCTCGGCCAGGGCTTCACTGTCTAAACCTTTAACTTCTCGGAAAGATATTCTATCTACAGTTTTACTTCGGTGCGCAATTCTGGCTGGAGAAACAGTTGTCCTGCAGAGCCCAAGTGAGTGCGCAGCATTCGGTGTGCGTGGAGCCGGTAATTCCCCAGTTGCCACCTTTGTTGCCACCATAGCAGTCGCTGGTTCCGAAGTGGTTGAGGTGATTATCGTTGATTCTTGGATGAGTACCGATGGTAGCAGCAGCCCAACTCTTGTTGGCGAAGGCGAGGCTTTTTCCCCAGCAGCAGCAACAACTCGCTTGTTTATATGTCGGCTGGGCCGGGCATTCAATGCTCTCCTGACCTGTGGCTGGACATGCTTCTGCAGCCAAGGAAGCTTCACATGCTACCGGATCGTCGCAGGTGGCAAGGGCACCCGGGTCTTCAGTTCGACAAGCGGGACAACCACCAAGGCAGCTGTTTGGATCCCGCGGGCAGTTTACACCGAAAAAGTTGTTGCACCAGCCGGTAGGACCACACAGGCCTGACAGCCGTGACATGGCCTGGATTGGAGTCCTTCCCCAGTTCTGTAGGTAGAGATGCCAGGAGTTCGGATTGTCCTGCCATTTTACCTTATCCCAGGCACAGTTGGCCAGACCAGCGTAAGTATCCTCGGCAAACGCGGCGGCTGGCATCACCAGGGCTACTGTCAGCACCAAAGCAAACAAAATACCGACGATTTTCAAGTTATTACCTCCATTCTAAGTTTTGCTTCTAAAAGGTTCGACCACCCTTTACCAAACGATTTTACAGGGTCAAAACGCTTTTGTCAATAGGTCTACGGGGTCTTGAAAATCATTTTTGCAAAATATACAATTACAGTTTGCTGCAGTTGATTCTCCAGCAGATTGGAGGTGAGAACTTCGTTAATTAAAATCTAAAGGAGGGACGGTGATTTGAATGCTCTCGGAAGACACTTACTACTAGAACTGAAAAATTGTAATCTGGAGGTGCTTAATGACTTAGATTTTCTTAAACGTTGTCTTCATGATGCCGCTGAGCAAATTGGAGCTACCGTAGTTAATGAATGTTTCTATGAATTTAGCCCTCACGGCATAAGCGGCGTGTTAGTTATCTCTGAATCTCATCTGTGCATTCATACTTGGCCGGAATATGGTTATGCCGCTGTAGATATATTTACTTGCGGGGATTCTGTTAGGCCTGAGCTAGCTGTCAAACCACTTGTGGAAAAGCTGGGGTCGAAGAATCCCTCTTTTATTGAGTTGAAAAGGGGTATCTTACAAAATAATCGAGTTGGCTGTGAGCTGAAATGAACGACCCAGATAATCCTGACAAACGTGAATGGCTATATGACGAGGTCAGTCCTGATCTTGCCCAGCTCCATAGGATTAAGAAGGTAATATATTCAGGGCGAACCGAATTCCAGTCAGTTGATATCGTTGATACTGGGAGCTTCGGCATTTGTCTCGTGCTGGATGGTAAGATTCAGTCCAGCGAGCGGGATGAATTCATCTATCACGAAGCCCTGGTTCATCCGGCGATGCTCAGTCACGCGTGTCCTGAGACGGTCTTTATTGCTGGTGGTGGTGAGGGAGCTACTCTGCGCGAGGTGCTGGCTCATAAGACGGTAAAAAGAGTAGTCATGGTGGATATTGACAGGCAGGTTATAGACATCTGCCGCCGTTATCTTTCTTTATTTCATCAGAGCTCTTTTGATGATTCTCGTTTGGAGCTTTGTTTCGCAGATGCCCGGAGGTACTTACAGGAGACTAATGATAGATTCGATGTTGTCATAATCGACCTGGTTGAGCCCCTGGAAGAGGGGCCAGCTTGTTTATTATATACTCAGGAGTTTTATCAGCTAGTTAAAGAAAGGCTGAATCCAGGTGGTATCATGTCTGTCCAGTCTGGAGCTTCTGGCTGGACTAACTTACAAAATTTCGCCGAAATCATCAACACTTTGGAAAGTGTTTTTGCTATAGTCTGTCCGTATCAAGCTTATGTTCCTTCCTTCGTTGACCTGTGGGGGTTCGCTACAGCGTCACAAAGTATCAATCCCACTGAACTATTATCTGAGGGTGTAGACCGTAGAATTGCGGCTCGACTGTTGAGGAAGCCAAAATCATACGATGGTCTGACTCATCAGTCGTTATTCACCCTGCCCAAGCACATCCGCCATCAGTTAGCCATTACAAAAAGAATCATTACCGACAAGAAACCCATTGTTGGCCATTAAGGTTGTGACGGGGCCTGTACATCTCAGGCCTGTTATTGCTCAAGGCGCGATTTGAACTTGGCGTAACTGGCAGCGATACCGAGAGCTTTGGCCGCAGTTTCGAGATTGAGGTAAGTCGGTAATCCCAGAGCTTCTAGCTGGCGTGTCAACTCTTCTTTAGCGGACAATTTTGGCCCGTAAATCCAGATCGCCATCGGTTTTGAGCCCTGTTGCTTTAGCCGGCGAAACGCATCTGATGTGTCTAATGCGTCAGCAGCTAAGGCGGCCCAAAGGACGATGATTGCGCAGTCTACGCTGTCATCGGCTAGCACTGTGGCTATCACCGATTCAAGCGCCTGGGGGAAGTCACTAATGAAAGGTGCCACCTGACCGATATCAACAGGGTTGCTGACCAGTCTGGGAGATATTTTGGCTAGCCTATCAATCGTGGCTGAAGATAGCTGAGCAATGACCAGTCCGTTCTCCATGGCGGCATCGATTGCCATTATACCGGCTGCACCGGATACGGTGACAATAGCAAGTCGATTGCCTGTGGGCAATGGTTGGGAGGCGAAGACCTTTGGTATGTCCAGAAATTCTTGCCAAGTGTTGAGTCGAACAATCCCCGCCTGTGTAAAAGCACTATCGTAAATTTGGTCAGTTCCCGCTAGCGAGCCGGTATGGGAGGCCACAGCTTTGGCAGCCGCTTGGCTTCGACCTGGTTTAAGAATCAGTACTGGTTTGTCTACAACTATCCTGCGGGCTATATCTATAAATTGCCGGCTATCCTTTATATCTTCTAAGTGCATGGCGATGACCCTTGTCTCTGGGTCTACCGCCAGATACTCAAGGAGGTCAATTTCATTGACATCGCATTTATTGCCGAAGTCACATATCTTGCTGATAGGATAGCCGTAGTCTTCAAGGGGCAATGCCTGGGCACCGACAATGCCAGTCTGGGAAGCATAAGCTACAGATCCTCTCTGGATTTTGTTGTAGCCTGTAAAATAAGGGGTGGTCACCAGGCAATTAGCGGTGTTGGTGATGCCTATTGTATTCGGTCCGATAATGCGAAGCCCAGCATTGCGGGCAATATTCATGACATGCTGCTGGAGTTTAGCTCCTTCCCTGTTTGTCTCGGCAAAGCCATCGGATACAATGATGGCCGCTTTTATCCCCTTTTGGGCGCATTGCTCGATAACAGTTGGCACTACTTGTGACGGCGTAATGACAATGACCAGGTCTATGCTGTCAGCCACATGGTTGATCGTAGGATAGACTGGCATGCCTAAAACTTCGCTGTAGTATGGGTTGACGGGATAAATATGGCCTGAGAACCTGAAGTTAAGCAGGTTCTTGATCACCCCGTAGCCGCCTGACCACTCCTCCTTGAACGACCCGATTACGGCAACATTGCGAGCTTCGAAAAATGTCGCCAGGTTACCTTTTGTCTTCAATTCCATTGTCCAGGTTGCGCTCTATTCTCTTTGAGTTTTAGGTTCTACTTCGTTTGCCTTTCCGGTTCAGCTGGACGGTGGATTTCCATGATTATAAAGGTGTGGTCTCCGCGAGTGAGCTGTCCGCAGGTGGTGAAACCGCATTTTTGGAAGCACTTCTGCGCCCGAATGTTACAATTTAAGGTCTTGAGGTGGATCCTTCTCAGGTTAGTTTGCGAAAAGATGTGATTAAGTGAGGTGAGTAGGGCATCAGCCCCGTAACCACGGTTCCAGTAAGCCCGGTCACCAATCATGATGCCTATCTCGGCCTCCTTTTTGGTTTCATCTATATTAAAGTAACTAAAATTGCCAATGTGTCTGCCGTCCAGAGTTTCAATGGCGAAACGGTAGCTTCGATTTGGGCGGTATAGTTCCTCAACGTAGTTTTCTAAGAATTCTTCAAAAGAACATAATATGGGAGTAGCAGCATCGAGACGGCATAGCTCAGCATCTCGCCGCCAGCTATAGTCATTGGCAGCGTCCTGTAAACGCTTTGGACGTAGCTTAACTTTGCTGCCAGTTAACAGTGGTGGCCTGGTTGGGGCTGAAAAAATAGAGGGTCTTCGCAAAAGTGTATCTCCTCCAAGGCTGATTTGGCTGCCTGACAGATTCTGGGTTGAGGATTTTTCGCCAGCTTGTTCAAGGCTTGTTTAGCTTGCTCGCCACCTATTTGACCTAATGCCTTTATAGCTGCCTCTTGAACCTGGCAGTCTTCGTCTTTAATCAACTTTAGGAGGTGAAGCACAGCCTCTTCAGCACCAAGTTCGCCGCAGGCATTAGCAGCCTCGTAACGTATCTCAGCTTCATTACTGTTTAACTCAGTCATTAAAGTAGTCAGCCATGCGGAATCGCAATTGCGCCCCATGGCATATATTGCGCTAGCTTTGAGCTTAACATCATCGGTATGATAGGCTTGCTCTATAAGTTCTTTAACTCGTGGCGAACTGAACGGAGAAACAGCCTCTAAAGCTCGACGCTTCACTCCGGCAGTTTCCACCTTGTTTTCCAAGACCTCTAACAAAGCAGTGTATATCTTGTCTTTGTAGTGAGTGGGAAGCTTGCCTAGTTCGACTAGAAGGGCAAATTTGCCTAGGGCTATGGCTGCTGCTGCCCGCACTTTAGCAGAATTGTCTTCTTTCAAAGCCCGCAGTAGCGGGGTGATGAGAAGGTAGTTTTCTTCTCCGTCTAAACCAGCGATGGCTTGGGTTCTAATGGTTTCGTCCGGGTCGCTGAGGCAGAAAACGAAGACGCCACTGAAATCGAGCCTAAAGTCAACCTCGCTGAGGTGAACAAGCTGAGAGATGACCTGATGCCGTCGTTCTGCATCTGCATTTGCCCAGATTTCTTCCAGGAACTTGAGCTCTTCGCTACCGAGGTCGGACAAATAGACCAGTTTAGAGCTAGCTACAGGCTTGCTTGAATCAGATATTTCCGCGATATGCTGCATTCGGGGGGATAATTCTGCTGCCATCTATTCGTTTTCCTCTTCGTCTCCGTCCTCGTCTTCCAATTCCTCTTCTTCTGGTGGCCACACAGGTTTGGTGTAACGGTCAATGAACTCACCCATAGCTTCAGCGGCTAGTTTCTTCATTTCCTCGTCTGATTCCTTGGCCAGTTTGGCAAGTTCGGATAGATTGATGTTAATGTCTAGCATCTTGGTCAGTATGTCAAGTACTACCAGAGAGGCTTTTGGATTGGGTATTCGAGTAGTGTACATAGGTACCTCGCCCAACAGGCAGATACCTTCAAAACCCATCTCTTTGGCTACCCCCAGAAACAAGCCATTAAGTCCAGCAATTTGAATGTCGCCGCGAAGAATGACGTCATATTTTCTTAATACCTCGAGGAGTTTTTGGTTTGTGGCAGCCCCCCAGACCTTTGGTTTTTCAGTGTGGTGAATTCGGGCAATGGCTGCAGCACAGGTATATACCCTTTTGACTTTGAGTTTTTGACTCACGTCTAGAACACAGCTAGCCAACTCGTAGCCTTTGAAGCTGGGTTGCTCATCGCTGATAAACAAGACTAGATCTCTGCCGGAGGTGGGATTGTGCCAATGATAGAATTTACTTTCCGGGAATTGAGGCGCTTCTATTATGTTGCCTTTGACCATAATGCCGATAGGGTCGAAGAAATCGAAGGGCTCGATTTCTCCAATCTCCTCAGCATTCAGCTTGTCCTTAATATACTTGGCAACTATAAGTGCCACGTTCCCAATCCCGGGCCAAGCTGCAATCAGGTCACATGCCTTAAGACGTGGTTCTTTGTAAAACTTGACTGCGCTTTTCATATACCTACCTCCGCAAGGTTCTAGAATTGCTACCCTGCTTTTGTGGCTACAGTCTTCAATTTTGTAGGGACAGACCTTCAGGTCTGTCCGCTTCGGACAGGTCTAAAGACCTGTCCCTACATTTCTTGTCCAGTAAAGTTCTGATTGTTACCCTGCCTTTGAGGCTACTGACAAGCTAGAGCAGTAGAGGCAGGGGGTCAATAGAAAACCTTCGACCCACCTTGTGTCATTCCCTATTGCTTCAAGCTGTTTTAAAACCTGATACACATTGCCGGCGACCATGGTGTCTTTTACTCTGCCTGTTATTTCCCCGTTTTCTATCTTATAGCCCAGCAAAACATTGCCGCTAAAGTCCCCGTTTAGTATGTTTCCCTGCTCAGCGCCTATTAGTAACTCTACCGCCAAACCCTCCTTTATATCTCTTACCATATCCCAGAAGGAAGCATCACCTTTACCTATAACCAAGGAGCTTGGCGAAGGTGTCGGCAAACCACCATGGCGGCTGCCATTTCCGGTGCTTTGTGTATTAGCCAGGGCTGCTGTCTGCAAATCGTAGATGAAATGTGACACCACCCCTTGGTCAACAAGCGGTATTCGCTGGCTTGGCACACCCTCATCGTCGCAAGGATAACTGGCTACCTGGTAGGGTAAGGTAGCATCATCCCACAAGGAGAAATTTTTGTCAAAAACTTGCTCTCCCAGTTTGTCCTTTAGTGGTGAAGCTCTGTCAAAAACCAATTTACCATTGAAAGCTGACACTAAGGGGGCGATCAGGGAGCTAGCTACGCCATGTGGTGTAAAAATCACCGGCATTGACTTGGTTGATATACTGACATTTCTCTTGGCTAGCTCTAGCTGCTTGATTACCTCTTCAGCTATCGGTCTGAAATCAAGAATTGGGTGACACGAACTATGGCTATCACCAACGAAGAGCATATCCTCGTCCTTAATAAGGACACCTTCAAAGCTCAGACTGAAGAAGCTCTTGTTGTAGCTGGTCTCGCCACCTTCGGAGTTGATGATATGGACTGAAGCAATTCCTCTAGTTATTGATGATTCGCATAGAATGTCTGAAGTATGTTGTTTTATTGTGGCGATAATTTGTTCTCCGAGCTCGACCATATCATCGATAGTTACCGCGCCTATCTGTAAATCAAAGGTATCTATCTTGGGATAAGCCTTTGGGTTGGGAAAGTTGAATTTGGCAGGCATGCCAAATTGACATGTCTCCACTGCCATTTCAACCAGCGTCCTTGACTCGATAAAGCCACTAGCCTGAGCGAAGCCGACCTTTCCGCCTTTGATGAGTCTTAGAGCAGTCCTGGTACTTTCCTTGTCCTGGATTTGCTTTAGCCGATTAGCTTCGAAATGAATAGGAGTCACTTTAGTGGAGATTTGAAACACCTCAGCCTGTTCAGCTACTTTTTTGGCCTGTGACAGAATGTCTTCCATTAACTACCCCCGACCAGACAACGGCGGATTCTTATGTGAGGGCTGCCATTGGAAACAGGTAAAGGTGACTGTTCGCGTTTGCCGCAGCCACCACCCTGATTCATCTGCAGGTCATTGCCGATGGCATCTATGTTGCCCAGAGTGACGAAGATATTGCCGCTGAGCATTACCGGGTGAAGTAACTCTGCTATCTTGCCATTGCGAATCATATAAGCTTCGGCGGCAGAGAAAGTAAACATCTCCAGGCTGGTTGTACCTCCGTACCAGTCCTTGGCATAGATACCTTCTTTGATGTCGCTGATAATATCTTCAAAAGGTAGTGTTCCGAGTTCAATATAGGTATTGGTCATTCTGACTATCGGTGGGAAAAGATAGTTAATTGCCCGGGCATTGCCCGTGGTTTTTTCTCCCATTTTGGCAGCCGTTTCTCGGGAGTGGAGCCTACCTTCGAGGATACCTTCTCTGATGAGATATGTCTTTGTTGCTAGGATGCCTTCATCGTCGTATTTATAGCTGCCCCGCAGTCCGGGAACAGCAGCACCATCAACAATATTTAGGTGCTTGTCGCCAAATTTTCGGCCAAGGACCATGATGTCTTGTAGTCGCTTGTTTTCGTAGACGTGGTCTGCCTCGGACAAATGTCCGAAGGCTTCGTGGGCGAATACGCCAGCCAGAACGGGATCCAGGACTACAGTATATTCGCCTCCCTTGGCCTGAGGTGCTGAAAGAAGCCTTATTGCCCGCCGTGCCATTTGCTTTACCTGCTCTTGCAATCCCTCTATAGCTGAAAAATCGCCCTGGCTTCCTAAACTCAGACCAATCTGCTGGACTTGACCGTCTTCTGACGCTATAGCTGCTAGACGCAGGCTGATGTCTATTTTCGTTTGTTCTATATAAGTGCCTTCAGAGTTGGCAAAGGTTATCTTCCTCTGGCTGTCATTATAGCCGATATTCGATGTTTGAATCTTAGGTGTGCTCAAGATGATGTCGTTATACTCATCAAACAATTGCTTTTTCAAGGCCAGCGGAACAGTCATCGGATTCTTCTCTGTTTCGGCAGTTACCACGTTGATTACTGGCTCTGATTGACTGAACTTGCTAGTTTCCTTGCCGACAAGCCTTGCTTGGTTTATGGCTAACTCTACCTTGTCTCGTAGCTTGTTGACATTATTGAAGCTGACAAAGCCCCAGACGCCTTTGACGAGAGCCCGCACGTTCCCCCCTAGGCTGGATGTTCTGCCTATCTCCTCTAACCTATTGCTGCGGTAAATAATACGCGTTGCCTTGCTTTCCTCAAGCCGAATCTCAACATAATCGGCTTTATGCCCCTTCAAAGAATTAGCAATCTCGTCCTGCATCTTGTTGCCCTCTAGAGCCCATGTATTGTAGCCTGTGGCTGCGGCCAAAGGCAAGCGAAGCAATTCAATCTTGGTAAGATGGTGAAGTTCAACTTAAGAGATTGTTTACGAATGGTAAGCTGTCATTCTGAGGGAGCAAGGCGACCGAAGAATCTAGCTCAGGCCGAACTCTGTGAAGCAGAGGGCCTAGATTCTTCGCTTCGCTCAGAATGACATTCAGGTCCTTACTAGACATTTTCAGCGTAATAGACTTTTTCGAAGTCCAGATATATACTTATTGCGGAGGTATTTAGATGCAGTCCAGTCTCATTGGAAAGGTTGAGAAGGCCAAGCGCTATGCCCAAGAACCCGACCGTGTTACCCTTTCAGAATTCTCCGCAGATTTTCGCGGTGAGCATAACAGCTATACTGTAACTTATAAATGTAATAAATGGCACTGCACCTGTCATTTCTTCTCTCAATGGGAGACTTGCAGCCATACAATGGCATTACAGCGGCTTTTCGCAGGAGTATTACCTAAGGAGGCAGTTGCTCCTCCTGCTGCTGACCTCACCGGCTGACATCTGCCGCCATTGCCCTAGTGACGTAATCTATTGCCTCAGCTACAACAAAGAGGGAACCTGTAATCAGGATAAGGTCTGTCTTTTGAGCTACAGCCAGAGCCTGAGATAAAGCCTTAGAAACATTTTCAATTATATCTACTTTAATGTCCAGCTTGGCAAACTCCTCGACCAGTACCGATATAGAGGCTGCCCTGGGATGAGAAGAGCTGGTAACGATAACGGTGTCAGCGAGAGATTTGAGTTCTCGTGCCATCCCGAGAATATCTTTATCGCACGAGGTGCCAAAGATAACAAAGCACTTATCAAAGTGGAAGAGATTCTTTATAGCTTCTACCAATTTTCTCATTGAATAAGCATTGTGAGCTCCATCAACGACCACCATCGGCTCACGGCTCAAAATCTGAAGCCTGCCCGGCCAGCTTACTTGGCTGAATCCCTGGGCCATGTTTTTGGCTGAGATCTTTGCTCCTAGGCAAACTAAGGCTTCTAAAGCGGCTAAAGCTGTAGCTGCGTTCTCCAGTTGATGGTCTCCGAGCAGAGGAATGGCCAAGTGGTAATTTCCGGTTTTGCCTTGAACTGTCAAGGCTTGTAGATGTAAGTCCCCACCTGTTTTTTGCCAAGTGATGTCTTTGCCGGCTTGAATTAATCTTGCGCCTTGTTGTTGGCAGACCTGCCTAATTACTTTAGCCGCTTCGTCAACTTGTGGAGAACTGACTACAATGCATCCGGGCTTAATTATGCCCGCCTTCTCGGCAGCTATCTTGGCAACGGTGTCACCCAGAATCTCGGTGTGGTCGAGGCTAATTGAGGTAATGACGCAGACGTCAGCTTTGGCTACATTGGTGGCATCGAGCCTGCCCCCCAAGCCTACCTCAAGCACCTGGAAATCCACCTGGCTGTTTTTAAAATAAGCAAAGACGATGGCTGTCAATATCTCGAATGTGGTCAGTTCACCATAGGCAGCTTCCTTGTTTACTTTTTCAACAATTGGCTTGAGTTCTGTTACCAAAGCAGCAAAATTAGCCTCGGAAATCATAGTGCTGTTAATTCTGATGCGTTCTCTCAAACTATGGAGGTGGGGTGAGGTGAATAGCCCTGTCTTGTAGCCGGCGGCGATGAGCACTTGAGAAATCATGGCTGCGGAGCTTCCCTTGCCCTTGGTGCCGGCTATGTGTACTGTCCTTGTTCCGAGATGGGGGTTGCCTAACGGCTGCAGCAGCCTTTCCATCCGCCTTAAGTCATAATTAGCCGATGTGTAAGCAATGCCCGGGATTTTCTCGTAGTCAGTGAAACTTAAGATGTAGTCTTCAGCCTGGCGATAGTTCATTTGAAGTCTTATTATATCACCAGCCAAGTAGCAACGCGTAGTGCTAGACTTTAGCCTCGCCGAGCCCCTGCCAGTGATTCTTTAAGGTCACTCGAATTAGCCATCTTTGGCGTGTGTTAACCAAGAACAGTGAAGTGCTATTTGCTGCTGTGGCTGGTGTTCCTTAAACAAGGCGTCCGGTGCCTCCATTGCTAACTGCACAAGCCGTCAGTTAGTATGTTGTTACGTTACGAATCCTTAGGTATGCAGCATCCAGTTACGACACTGCGGTGGGAGCTGATACTGAAGAGCCAGTCTTTCTTGAAAGCCGTGAAGAGGTAAGAAATAGTACACCAGAGATAAGGAAGGGTAAGGCAGGTGCCCAAAAGATGGGGCTGCTCCACCAACCCTTTCCTATATACCATGCAAAAACCCAGTAGTATAATGGACTGAGGCCTACACAAGCCCAGTATAGGGATAAGTTAAGACTTATTAGGACATAAGCTAGAATTAGCAGTAAGCCCCCAATTCTTTCTCGCCACCAAGATGTAATAAAACCACCCACTGCGATTATAACAGGCATAATTACAAAAAGGAAATCTCCTGTGTCTAACTTGAATCCCCCATCTTGAATTAACATAATAGCAATAGCATCACCAGCTACCATTATAAAGGAGAATGCTGTAATAACTAACCCAATTACTCGTGCTGCCCACCTTATTCCTTTCGCTATACCGTTACGGTTAGTCCGTGACATTGGTTTCCTCATTACAGCAAGCCACAATCCCCTTTAGACTGGCTTTTGTATATTGTAGCAGCTTGACCCTTCATCGCCAAACTCTTGTTTCCCTGTGCAACAGCAACCAATAACTATCCGTGCGGTTATTACAACTCCTAGCCTGTTAGTTTTTACATGCGTGTCAATTAACAAATAGCCAGATTGTTACTCGACTTGTTGCCTCTTGCAATGTGAAAATTTTCAAGCCCGCATTTTAGGGAGCGGGATATCCAGCTGCCGACATATCTTTCTGGCTAGGATAATTTCTATGTCCCGATGACGGGGGACGGTGGCAAGATGCCCGTTCTCTGGATTTAGGAAAGCTGAATGTTTGGCGCCCTCTCGGTGGAGGATACATCCTTCTTTTCTGAGGTGATTGAGGAGGTCACGGCGTTTCACAAGGTTATACCTGAACCTGAATCTTTCTCTTCAGGATTTTTCCAGCTATACCTTTGCTCCTTAGTTCATGCTGGCTTTCCAGTATAAGTTGGACCGCCTCTTTTAGATTTTCTTGGACTTCTTTGATTGTCCTTCCTTGGCTAAAAGCTCCCGGAACTGCCTCTACCCATCCAATGTACCACCTGTCACGCTTCTCAATGGTAGCTTCAAATGTCCGTTCCATCCACGACCTCCTTGTTTGTAAGATTATATAGCGGCCAGAGATGTAAAGTCTACCTTTCCCTTGTTACTAAAGGGCAAAGCCTCCAAATATCTCAGGTTGTAAAACGGGATTACGGCGGCTTGGATACCTTGACTTCTTTAAGTTATAATTTGGCTTGAGTACAACGTGAATTTTACCGATAAGCTTCTGGCGGCTAGACGTCGAAATAAGAGTCTGCTTTGTGTTGGGCTTGACCCAGACCCTGGGCTGATGCCCAAAGTAAGCCTTCTGGAGTTTAATAAGGCTATCGTTGATGCTACCGCCGACCTGGTATGTGCTTATAAGCCCAATCTGGCTTTCTATGAAGCGTTAGGTATCGACGGGCTTAAGCTTTTACAGAAGACAATTGAGCATATACCTGCCAATATTCCCATCATCGGCGATGGTAAGCGAGGTGATATCGGCAACACAACTAAAGCCTACGCTAAAGCCCTTTTTGTAACATTTGGCTTCGATGCCGCTACGGTCAGCCCTTACCTCGGTTTTGATTCAGTTGAACCGTTCATCGAATATAAGGATAAGGGGGTTTTTATCCTGTGCCGGACGTCTAACCCCGGGGCGGTGGATTTTCAGAACTTGGTTAACGCTCAAGGTATACCGCTATATGAGGCAGTAGCTCGGAAAGCCAAAGAGTGGAATATCCAGGGCAATATTGGTTTGGTGGTCGGGGCTACTTATCCTGATGAGTTGAAAGCTATTCGAAAGCTGTGTCCAGAGATGCCGCTTCTTATCCCGGGCATAGGGGCGCAGGGTGGTGACCTGGCTTCGGCGGTCAAATATGGGATTGACGTCCAAGGAGAAAAAGCGATTATCGCTGTCTCACGGCAAATTCTTTATGCTTCTCAAGGAAAAGACTTTGCTCAAGCTGCCCGGCATAGTGCACAAGAGCTGCGTGATAATATCAATAAATTAGTTAGCCAGATTATCCGCTAAGAGGTATGGAAATAGAGTTCGGCGATGTGGTCCGCTTACGGAAAAAGCATCCTTGTGGGGGTGATGAATGGCAGGTGGTGAGGGTGGGGGCTGATATTCGGATAAAGTGCCTAAAGTGCCAGAGGCAGGTTCTTCTGGAACGAGCAACCTTTGAGCGCCGAATGAAAGCCTTGGTCTCAAGAGGTCAGCCGGCAACTGAAGCCAATGCTGAGCCTGCTATCTAAAGGTTTTTTGTTTTTTGCATATTGTTGTGATAGAATCAATTTATAAGGTAAAAAATTTATTCTTGGAGAACTAATTTACCGAGTTGGATGTTGGATCTATCGGGCGTTTAGTTAATTTTGAATTTCAAGAAGGAGGACATCATGCCAGAAGTTTCAGATATAGACCGGGACTACAACTTGTGGGTTTTGCTGCATCAGGTGAGCGACATAATATTCAACGCCAGGGAAGAGGAACTGCGGCAATATAACCTTCCAGCCACACAGGCTGAGGTTCTGTTTGTTATTAAGGCTATCGGTGATAAGGTGACCCCGGCCCAGATATCACGGATGATATTCCGACGTCCTCACTCGGTTTCTGGCATTTTAGACAGGATGACAAAGGCCGGACTCGTGAAGAAAACCAAGGACTTGCACAGGAGGAACTTAGTAAGGGTCACCGTGACCGCGAAAGGGCAGCAAGCTTATAAACAGGCCCTGAAAAGGAAGTCCGTTCAGAAGATAATGTCTTCCCTTTCTGAAGGCGAGCGCCAGAAACTGAAGTCCCTCTTGGAAACATTGCGGAATAAGGGTCTTAAGGAACTTGGGATTGACCCTAAGAAGCTACCATCCCCGAAGTTTGTGTGAGACCCGAAAAACTTAGTTAGTCTGGCTTTGTAGTGCGAGGCTGAAGCCTCGCACTAATCTTTTACATTGAGGTTTTCCTTGTCAGCTTTCCGCCTCTGGTCTATAATTGGTGTTGAACGTGAATCGTTGCATTTTGCATATTGACCTGGATGCTTTCTTTGTTTCCGTAGAGCAAGTACTGGCTCCAGACTTGCGTAGTAAGCCGGTAGTAGTTGGCGGGCGGCCTGACCGCCGTGGTGTGGTAGCCTCAGCTTCTTACGAAGCCCGTGTTTTCGGCATTCGGGCTGGCATGCCTCTGGCCCAGGCTTATTGTCTCTGCCCTAAGGCAATTTTTCTTCAGGGTAGCTTTCCTGCCTATCGCGATGCATCGGGAAGATTTATGGAGATTCTGGCTGATTTTTCGCCTTGCTTGGAGCCAGCAGGACTGGACGAGGCTTATCTTGATGTTACCGGCTGTGAAGCTTATGGTACCCCACGTCAGCTAGCATTGCGCATAAAGGAGCGTGTCAAGAAGGAGCTTAAGCTGATTGCTTCGGTGGGTGTGGCCAGTTGTAAAGTGGTGGCTAAGATTGCTTCTGACTTAGGTAAGCCAGATGGCCTGGTTGAAGTGGCTGCAGGACAAGAAAAGGACTTCTTAGTGCCATTGCCTGCAGCCAGCTTACCTGGCGTTGGTAAAAAAACAGAACAGGCATTGAAGGCGATAGGCATAAGTACTATCGGCCAATTGGCAACCTTGTCACCTGAAGCAATCAATAATCGTTTTGGTGCTGCTGGAGTGATGATTCATCATTATGCCAATGGCATAGATAACCGGGAAGTGGAACCGCCCGGCGAGGCTAAATCTATTAGCCGAGAAACCACTTTTGCTGAAGATACCTTGGATCGAGCCTTTCTTCAAGCTATCCTGCGTTATCTCTGTGAGAGAGTCGGTGCTGAGCTGCGCCAAGAGAGCAAACATGCCAGAACTATAACCTTAAAATTGAGATATGCTGATTTTGAAACCATTACCCGTCGTATTAGTTCGAAAGAAGTTACAGACGCGGATGAAGTCATCTTTGCTGGAGCAGTTAAGTTGCTTGAGCAAGCTCTGGCTAGAAAGCGGAAACTGGTGCGACTTATTGGCGTTGGAGTATCAAACTTGGTCAGTTATGGCAAGCAACTTTATTTGCTTGATTCTGGGTCGCAGCGACTGTGGCATCTAGATAAGGCTATCGACCGTATCCGCAAAAAATATGGCTTTACCGCCATTCAAACTGGACGCACCTTATTACTTAAGGACATTTTTGCTAGCCGCGAAGGTGATTACATATTGGAGACCCCATCGCTTTCCCGTTAAGCTTATTTTTATCAATCCTACTTGTCATTGCGAGCGAAGCGAAGCAATCCCAGCGTCTCGCTCTTAGATTGCTTCAGCGCTGCGCGCTTCGCAATGACAGGGAAGTGAGTAGTATTAAGCTTGTTTTTATCAGGGGTCAAGGTTATAATTAAACCTAACTTTTTCATATTGAAATTTGGAGAAAAAGGAGGGTAGAGATGCCCCCATATGCTTATTTTCGCAAGCAGTTTGTGCCCCTTGCCGAAGCCAAAATTGGTATTCTAACCCATGCTCTGCATTATGGTACCGCTTGTTTTGAGGGCATTCGCGGCAACTGGAATGATGAGCAAGAGCAATTGTTTTTGTTCCGTGTTAAAGACCATTATGAGCGGATGCTTAAAGGCTGTCGCATTTTGAAGATAAACCTCCCTTATTCGGCTGACGAGATGTGCCAGTTAACCGTGAAGCTGGTGGAAAAGAGCGGCTACCGTGAAGACGTCTATATCCGCCCCTTGGCTTACAAGAGTTCTGAAGCTATCGGAGTTCGCCTGCACAATTTAGACGATGATTTTTTTATCATAGTCGCCACATTGCCTGCTTATCTTGATGCTGAGGAAGGGGTTCGCTGCTGTACCTCTTCCTGGAGGCGCGTTGATGATACTATGATTCCAGCTAGGGGCAAGATCACCGGAATTTACGTGAACAGTGCTCTGGCTAAGACCGAGGCCAACGAGCTAGGTTTTGATGAGGCAATTTTATTGAACCATGATGGCCATGTCTCTGAGGGCAGCGGTGAGAATATCTTCCTTGTCCTGGGTGGTAAGCTGGTAACGCCGCAAAGCTCCGATAATATCCTGATGGGCATTACTCGAGATACTGTTATGCAATTGGCTCGGAATGAGATGGGCATAGAGACTGCAGAAAGGTCGGTTGACCGCAGCGAGCTCTATGTTGCTGATGAGGCATTTTTTACTGGTACTGCCGCTCACGTAAGTCCTATCCTGGAAATTGACCATCGCCGGATAGGCAACGGTGAGATAGGGAAGGTGACCAAAGAATTACAGCGCCTCTATTTTGAGGTGATAAAGGGTAAAAATCCTAAATATCTCCATTGGTGCACTCCGGCATATTCTAAACTGGTAAAGACCAGACAGAGTTAACCTCGAGGGTTGCCAAATCGTACCGCCAATCTGACTGCAATCTTCGGCTATCTGCTGGTTTTATCCGCGGGCTTATAGAGACTGTCCGAAAACTCTAACTAGCAATCTGTCTCTCCCACTTTGCGGGAAAAATTATAGCTCATTGGTGATACACATTAAACATGTAGCCCCGAGGCTTTAGCCTCGGGAGCCCGACCCTAAAGGGTCGGGACTACAGTTTCGGACAGCCTGTATATTGTTGTATTGGTTGAGAAGGGGGCTAACGGAGCTCTATTCGCAGTGCTTTTAGCAGGTAGAGGAGACGGCAACTTTCTTCCAAAGTTGTAGTGTAGTGGTAGGCCTCTTCAAGCAGTTGACCGGCAGCAAAACTTCCATGACCACGTACCAGGACGATTTTGTGTGTTGTGAGTGCCTCGGCTATTTCTTCCGCGAACTCTCCGGGCTTTACAGTCGTTCCCCAACCCAGAACCGGCACTCTTGACAGTATTAGACTTCCTTCGACATCGCAAGGAATGATTTCTTGCTCGGAAAAAGACAGGGCAACCGCATGAGCAGGGTGGGCATGTACTATAGCCGAGGCCGGCGTGCGTTTATAAACGGCACGATGGGCTGCCAGTTCTGTTGAGGCTAGGGGTGTAAACCGGTCATTCTTATTGATCCTGGTTTCTACGAGGTCATGTTCTTCAAGGCAACCCAGCATGCTGCTCCGATGAGTGATGCATAGGCGTTCTCCCAGTCTAATGCTGAGATTACCACTGTGAGAGGACACCAGACCTCGGGCACAGAGGTCACGTCCAACAGCCTGAAACTGAGAAACCAGCATCTATCTTACTTTTACACTAATTTTGTGCTGAAAGTCAAACTGAAGATTTCCATCAGGCTAGCTGACGAATCACGGTAATAACCTTGCCCTGGATTTCTACATTATCAGGAGTGGTATAAATCGGTTGCATTTGGGTATTTGCCGGTTCGAGGCGAATACGGTTAGCCTCTCTGAACAATCTTTTGAGGGTGACTTCCTTTTCAGCTTTGAGCCAAGCGGCTACCATATCGCCGTTTTCAGCGTTGCTCACGTATTCCATCAAGACGATATCGCCGTCCTTTATCAGGGCGTCAATCATGGAGGTCCCTTTTACCCTAAGAGCATAGACCCTCTGTTTACCCCGCGTCAAATCCTCAGTAACCTCTAATTCTTCAGAGGCAACTGTGTCCCAGGTTTCTGAGTGAGGAACAGGAATTGGCTCACCGGCGGCTATTTCGCCTATTATCGGTACGGAGATGGTATTGCGATAGCTTCGCCGATTAGTCAAAAGTTCGATGCCGCGTGATATATCTGCATGGCGGCGAATATAACCCGCTGCCTCCAGCCTCGTCAGGTTGTAGGCGACTACCGAGGTGGAGCTTATCTCGCAGCCGCTGACAATGTCCCTGACTGAGGGCGGGTAGCCTCTGGAGTCAAGAAACTTTCGAGTAAAGTTGAGGATGCGTTTCTGTTTTGGTGACAGCGCTTTACTAGTCATGACAAATGTTGGCGCAACTAATCAAATTACTTTTCAGGCTGTGTCAGCACCGGTTGTCTTCTGTTCAGCAATGCTGGAAAGCTTGGCTTGATTAAACTTCTTCATCAAGCGTGACTTACGCCTGGCGGCCGTATTAGGGTGGATGGCCCCCTTTTTGGCAGCTCTGTCGAGGGCACTTGTGGCAGCCACCACAGCTTGTTGGGCCGACTCAAGCTCGTTGCTTGAAATAAGCTTCTCCGCCCTAGTCAAATGGGTCTTGGTAGCACTTTTAACCGACTTATTTCGTAGTCGCTTTCTTTCTGCTGCTCGTGCTGCTTTTTCTGCTGATTTACTTCTGGGCAAATCTGCCTCCTTTCTCAAGAACTAAGACTGGCTTTGGCTTGGCTGACTCTCGTGGCGCTTATAACACCACGTACACCTTGGATTCTGGACAATACTTGAGTTAACTGAGCCATATTTGCGATTTCAAGAGTAGCAAGTACGGCAGTAATTTCATTATGATATGTTGTGCTTATACTGGCTATATTTACTTTGGCCTCGGCGATAATAGTAGTGATATCCCGAAGCAAGCCTACTCTATCCCAGGCGTCGATTTGTACATCGACAGGGTAAACATCCTGTATCTCTCCCCAGCTCACCTCGATGAGGCGTCTCTTGTCTTCGACATTGATAACATTTATGCAGTCTTTGCGATGCACGGTAATCCCCTGGCTCCGAGTAATATAACCTATAATGTGGTCGCCAGGCAAGGGATTGCAGCAACGGGCTAATTGAGTAAGTAAGTCACCCACGCCTAGAACCTGAATTCCTGCCGTGGTCGTCTTTTCGGTGCGTACGGTTTTGGTTACAGCAGGGGTTTCTTCTGGTTCTACGGCCAGCTTGAGCGCCAACTGATGTGGAGTAATGCCACCATAGCCAATAGCTGCCAGAAAATCATCAGAGCTTTCACAATTGAACAATCGTGCTGTTTCTTCAATGTTGGTTATGGCTATGTCTAGCCGCTTGAGTTCTCTGTCCAGAATCTGTCTGCCGCGTTCTATGTTCTGCGTTCGTTCCTGTTTCTTAAACCATTGTCGAATTTTTTCTCGGGCATGTGAAGTCTTGACAAATCCTAAGTCAGGGTTGAGCCAGTCAAGGCTGGGGCCTTTGCCGGCCTTAGCAGTCATAATTTCTATGATTTCGCTATTCTTAAGTTCGTAGTTTAAGGGCACGAGCCTGCCGTTCACCTTGGCGCCTATACAGCGATGTCCTAACTCGGTATGGATACGATAGGCGAAATCAAGGGGTGTGGCACCCTTGGGCAGAGCTTTTATTTCACCTTTGGGTGTATAAACAAAGACCTGGTCAATGAAGACTTCTGTTTTTAACGATTCGAGGAATTCCTCGCTGCCAAGCTCGCCCTGCCACTCAATTAACTGGCGTAGCCAGGCCATCTTGTCTTCAAAGCGCGTATCCTGGCTGGCACCTTCCTTATAGCACCAGTGGGCAGCTACTCCAAAATCGGCGGTTCGGTGCATATCATAGGTCCGAATTTGTATTTCCAGCGGAGTTGTGCCCTGACATAGCACAGTGGTGTGCAATGACTGATATCCGTTGCCTTTAGGATTAGCGATAAAATCGTTAAACTCTTCGGGAAGAGGATGCCACAGGTTGTGGATAACACCTAGTGCTTTATAGCAATCTGGGATTGTATCTACCAGTACCCGGACAGCGAACAGGTCATGAATGTCGTTGAAATCTCTGCCTTGAGCTGCATATCGGTTCAGTTTATTGTAAATGCTGTAGATGTGCTTCGGCCTACCTATGATTTCCGCCTTTATATCAGCTTTATCCAGTTCTCGCCTTAGTATTTGGGTAATCTCATTTATAAAAGCTTCTCGTTGTGTCCGGCGGGTGGCTATCAAGCGAGCCACTTTATGATATTGGCGCGGCTCCAGGTAACGGAAGGATAAGTCCTCCAGTTGCCACTTTATTTGCCAGATACCCAGGCGGTGAGCAAGGGGCGCATATATCTCCAGTGTCTCTTGGGCAATGCTGCGCCGTTTCTCTGGTGATAGAACTCCTAAGGTGTGCATATTGTGTAGTCTATCGGCTAGTTTTATAAACACCACCCTCAAGTCCTCGGCCATAGCGATCAGCATCTTTCGCAGGTTTTGAGCTTGAGATTCTCGTTTGCTGGCTTCGCCCCGACGCAAGGATAATCTACCCAGTTTGGTGGTGCCGTCAACGAGCTTGCTTACTTCCGGGCCAAATTTAGCCTCGATTTTGGCCAAGGGCACTCCACAATCTTCGGGCACGTCGTGGAGTAAGGCTGCGACTAAAGTGGCGGCATCAAGCTGGAGGTCAGCTAACATCATGGCGGTCTGTAACGGGTGGTCTAGATATGGATCGCCGGACTTCCGTACCTGCCCTTTATGAGCGTTTAAGGCGAAGTCATACGCTGTCTCAATTAAAGCCACTTTCTCCGGAGACAGGTATTCTTTAGCTTTCTTTATGAGGGCACCAGCGTCCATCTCAATCCCGCTACGCTAGTATGATAATGCAAACAAAGCGGCAGATGCAAATTCAGACTTACTCGGCAATTTTGTCTCAATCGCTAATATTCACAGAAACCTCATGCGGTCTTCATAAAATGTTCACATTCGCCTGCTGTTGTTTGTAACTGCAAGGGCAACTATGGCGGCTGTGGCTATGGTGTCTAGCTTTTTGATGGACCAACCCACTATTTTATGAAGATGACGCTGTGAGCCTCCAAAGGCTTGACAACCTTTCCATTGTATTGTATACTTTGTTGACCATAATAGTCAACATAATGAGGTAAGGTTATGAAACTATCTACCAGAGGTCGGTATGGCACCAGGGTGTTGTTGGATCTGGCTCTGCATCAGAGAGGAGGCCCGGTTCCGTTGAAAGACATCGCTAAGAGGGAAGAAATCTCGCTTTTGTATTTGGAGCATTTGGTCACTCCCCTTATAGCGGCGGGGCTAATAAGAAGCACGCGGGGTGCTCGTGGTGGCGTCTGTTTGGCCAGGTCACCTGAGGAGATAAAACTTAGCGAAGTGGTTGGGCTGCTTGAAGGCTCGATTGCTCCGGTCGACTGTGTTGATGACCCTAAAGCGTGCTCTCGTTCTGACCTTTGTGTTACCCGCGATATATGGGTTGAACTGAAAGAGGCAATGGATGGGGTTTTAGAGTCTAAAACCTTGCATGACCTGGTAGAGATGCAAAAGAAGAAAGGTAGAACAAATATGGTAGTGTATGACATTTAAACTACCCAGGAACACAGTGTCCATATCTTTGAGCTTTTATAGAACCTGAATAGTCAGGGACTGACCTTAATTATAGTCACTCACAATCTGGAAGTGGCGAAAATAGCTCATAAGGTAATCCATTTAAGAGATAGTGAAATTGTCTAAAAACTTTCAATGTTTATTAAAAACACTGAGGAGGTGAACCAATGGCAAAGGTAGCTCAAAAAGTTGAGAAACTTCGATACAAGACTATAGAGATTCCAAAGCTAACCAGGGGTATAGCCAAGGACTCCACTGAGTTAATCGGGAACACGCCACTGGTCAGGTTGAACCGGATAACTAAGGGTGCAAAAGCAGAGGTAGTAGCAAAGCTCGAGTCCTTTAATCCTATAGGGAGCGTGAAGGACAGGATAGGTGTGTCAATGATTGTTGATGCCGAGGAGAAGGGGCTAATTAACAAAGACACGGTGATTGTCGAGCCTACCAGCGGCAACACTGGTATTTCTCTGGCTTTCGTCTGCGCTGCTAGAGGGTATAAGCTCATCCTTACTATGCCCGATACTATGTCTATGGAAAGGAGGCAGCTCCTAGCTATTTTTGGAGCGGAGCTGGTGCTAACTCCTGGGGTGGAGGGGATGCCGGGGGCAGTGAGGAGGGCGGAACAACTGGTGGCAGAGAACACGAAATATTTTATGCCGCAGCAGTTCAAGAACCCAGTAAATCCAGAGGTGCATCGCCTGACCACGGCTGAGGAGATCTGGAGGGATACCGATGGTAGAGTGGATATCCTGGTAGCTGGGGTTGGGACCGGCGGCACCATTACCGGCGTGGCCGAGGTGATAAAGAAAAGAAAAGCCGATTTTAAAGCTATTGCTGTTGAGCCGGCCGATTCACCTGTTCTTTCCGGTGGCAAACCTGGCCCGCATAAAATCCAGGGCATCGGTGCCGGTTTTGTTCCAGATGTTATGAGATTAGACCTTGCTGATGAGATTATTAAGGTTATCAACGAGGATGCTGGAATAATGGCCAGAAGGCTAGCTAGAGAAGAGGGGATACTAGGAGGCATATCCTCGGGAGCAGCCACTTGGGCAGCGCTAGAGGTTGCTAAAAGGCCGGAGAATGTTGGGAAGCTTATAGTGGTAGTCCTGCCCGATACGGGAGAACGCTATCTCAGCACTTGGCTTTTTCAGGAGCAATTCAATTCCGCATCCAATATCTAAAGGTGATGGAATCCAGGTAGCAAGCGCTAAGTTCGGCAAAGGCAATAATAGCAAACTTGAATAACCAAGCAAAGAAGGAGGTAAAAACATGCTGCACATAAGTCGGTATTTAGCGATGGTAGTACTGATTCTAGCTGCGGTGTCTGTTGCTATAGGAGCCACGTTCATTTTCCAGGCAGTTGACAAGGAAGCCTGGATGAAGGAGGCAATGCGGGCAGAAAAGGTGACTTTCGGCGTCCCGGAAGCTGCGGCGAAAGCTGGCGATGTAATCGATACAGCAGAAGAAGCGCAGGCTGCTGCTGACACTATCAGAGAACATCGTCACAGCATAGCCCCAACCTATCAGGAGCTGTTGGACGGAGGTAAATACGACCCCACCAACCCCAAGCACCTGACCTATTCACAGGCCATAAACATGGAGAACTACTTGTATCTTTCTGTTCTGGGTTTTGGTGTTACCACTGCGCTTATGGGCGCCGGGGTCTTTATGATTCTAGCCGGGATAGCCTTTAGCGCCACCGGGATGGTGTTGCTCAGATTGGCAAGAAGAATATCCTAGACAGGCTAGGTATAGGTACCCGATTGCGAAGGAACAAAAATGATGAGGGAGGTAAAAGCAGATGGCACTTGTCGATACTTTGAAAGGTTCTGAGCTCTTTGGGGGGTTGGAGGTAAGTCACCTAGAAAAGGTGGCGAATCTATGCCGGGGAAGCTCCTACCGAAAAGATGAGACGATCTTCAGAGAGGGAGACGAAGCCAAGGAACTCTATGTTCTGGCAGATGGTAGAGTGGCACTGGAGATGGAGGTACGTCCTCTGCCTGACCGTCCCGGCATACCTACTGCAGTGGAGGTGGTCACTGAGGGTGAGACCTTTGGCTGGTCGGCGCTGGTTGAGCCTTACGTATATACTCTATCTGCACGGTGCCTGGCTCCTTGTAGGGTTCTGGCTATCAATGGTGACATGGTCCGTGGAATCATGGCTGACGACCTCTACCTCGGCTATGAGTTGATGAAACGATTGACAAAGATTATCTCCTTACGGCTTTCGAATACTAGGCTTCGCCTTACGAGTGGGTTGGGTCTAGTCTTGCTGGATAAGGAGCTAAAGCCATCCAAGTAATCGGTTTTCGAGTTTGAAACTGGCTGCTTGTAAGCAGCCAAGGGAGTAACAAACGATGGTGAACTCACGGTATCAGCTTTACCTGATACAAGTTAGGGCTACTTATTCGCCTAGTTTTTACGTCAACTTATCGAATTCGCGCTCAGCACACAAAGGTGAACTAGGACGGTTATTTTGTTTAACACTTTGAGAGAGGATATTCGAACAGTATTTGATAAAGACCCGGCGGCGCGAAGCATGCCCGAGGTTATCTTCTGCTATCCCGGGCTGCACGCCGTTTGGTTTCATCGTTTGGCTCATTTTCTCTGGCGCCATAAGCTCCGGTTTCCGGCTCGCTTTATCTCGCATATCAGCCGCTTTCTAACCGGTATTGAAATCCACCCCGGAGCCAAAATAGGCAGGCGCTTCTTTATAGACCATGGTGCAGGGGTGGTAATTGGAGAGACGGCTGAGATAGGGGATGACGTGTTGATGTATCAGGGGGCAGTCTTGGGCGGGACGAGTTTGAAGAGGGAAAAGCGTCACCCTACTATCGGCAATAATGTGGTGATAGGTACGGGAGCAATAGCGCTAGGTGCTATTACCATCGGTAGTGGTGCCAGGATTGGTTCCGGTTCAGTAGTAGTGAGACCAGTGCCGCCCGGTGCCACAGTGGTGGGAATCCCGGGAAGAGTGGTCGAGGACGGCCATGCTCCGCTTACGAATCTGGAGCACGGTAAGTTGCCTGACCCGGTGGCTGAAGCTATCAGGCTGGTCTTGAGAAAGCAAGATTTATTTGAGCAGCGCCTCAGGAAGCTGGAGAATTCCAGCGGGGTAGCGGTTCTTGAGAACGAATTGGAGGAGATGAAGATGAGAGTCATGAGTGAATTCAGTGAAGGAGATGGAATATGAGGTTTGAAACATTAGCTATTCATGCCGGGGAAAGGCCAGACAAGGCGTTCGGCGCCATCTCGGTGCCCATATATCAAACATCGACCTTTGCGTTTGAAGACGTGGGTAAAACGAGGGGCTATGATTACTCCCGCACGGCAAATCCGACGAGAAAGGTTCTGGAGGATACCCTTGCCCAACTGGAAGGGGGAAAGGCAGGGTTTGCTTTTGCCACCGGCATGGCCGCTGAGACGACGGTTGTGCACCTATTAAAGGCGGGCGACCATGTAATCTCAGGTGATGATGTCTATGGAGGCACTTACCGGCTCTTTCAAAATGTGATGCATGACCTGGGGTTGGAATTTACCTTCCTGAGAATGAATAAAAGACAAGCGATTGAACAGGCAATAAAACCAAACACCAGGATGATATGGATAGAGACACCATCAAATCCGTTACTTAATATAACCGATGTTGAGATAGTGGTCGATATTGCTAAGAAACACGACATATTGACAGTTATAGATAATACCTTTGCCACTCCTTATTTTCTCAGGCCTATAGAATATGGAGTTGACCTGGTTGTTCATTCCACGACCAAGTATCTGAATGGGCATTGTGATGTTGTCGGCGGTGCTGTAGTTACTACCACTGATGAATTGACCCAGAAGGTTCAATTTCTGCTCAATGCTATGGGAACCTGTGCCTCCCCTTTTGACTGCTGGCTGGTGCTTCGTGGGATTCAAACATTGCCCCTGCGGATGAAAAAACATGAGGAAAATGCTATGGCTGTGGCAAGTTATCTTCAAAGTCACAAAGCTGTCAGTAGGGTGTTGTATCCCTGCATTGAATCTCATCCCGGGCATGAGATCGCCAAAAGGCAGATGAAAGGGTTTGGCGGAGTGGTTTCCTTTGAATTAAAAGGGGGCATCAAGGCGGTAGATAACTTTCTAAAAAGGCTAAAGGTGTTCTCTCTGGCGGAATCACTCGGTGGAGTTGCTTCGCTGGCTGAGCACCCGGCAACGATGAGCCATGCCTCAATGCCCCCTGATTACAGGGCAAAAATAGGTATCAGTGATAGTTTAATACGGTTATCAGTAGGCCTGGAGAACATCGATGATTTGATTGCTGATTTGGAACAATCACTCAAGCCCAAATAAAGACCTAAGTTAATGAGGTTCACCAGATTTTCATCATAAATTCATAATATTTTCATAATCGCCTGTTATTATTCAAGAATTACGGCAAAATAGAACTGGAAGGAGAGACGATGAAACTATATCAAGTGGTTGTGAAGGATGTGATATGCAGAAAAGGACGAGTATTATTCGCTAGTCGGGGTTTTAGGAAAAAACCTTGCATCTCTGATAGACATGCAGAAGAAAGGGACAGCAGACATGGTAATGTATGATATTTGAACTTTTAAGGAACACAGTGCCCATTAAAAGCAATGTGAACAGGAGAGTATAAGAGTGAGCAAGAAAATTTTGGTATCAATTTTACTTTTTGGCTTAATTGTGACTGTGGTAGGTTGCAGTCAGGCAGGTACTACGTCTGATACTTCAGCCGGTAATTCGAGCGTTGTGACTGATACCGGTGAACCCAAGGGCTCTGACATACCCAAGACAGAAACTCCGCAGCAGCCTAAAAAAGGTCCGCAAATAATAAAGATTGGTGACCTTCTGAGCAATCCTGATTCTTACAATGGGCAGGTGGTGTTGGAGGGGAAGATTATCAGTGTGTGTGGCGGCAACGGTTGCTGGTTTACCTTGAATGACGGCACCGGGACAATATATGTTGATCTGAAACCAAGTAACCTCTCAATATCTCCGCAAAAGAGAGGGTCCTCGGCCAAAGTTTATGGCGAGGTGACCAAAAAGGGCAGTGATACATATCTCATCGGCACGAAGGTTGAGTTTTAGGTAAGGAGGCTATTGCTGTGAATTTTGTTACTCTAGCCATAAAGAATTTACTACGTCGGCGTGGCAGAACGATTTTGACTATACTGGGAGTTGCCATAGCCATCGCTGTATTGTTCAGCCTCCTTTCTTTTAATTCGGGCTACGAGAAGCAACTGAGCGGGGAGCTTGACAATTTAGGTATTCATATTCTGGCGGTGCCTAAAGGATGCCCTTATGAGGCCGCTTCGCTCATCATCCACGGCGGCGTCATTCCAAAATACCTGATGGGTTCAGCTATTGACGAGGTGAAGAAAGTTGATGGCATAGAGGTCGCCAGCCCTATGCTCCTTCAGCAGTACTACAAAGAGGGCAGACCGCACATCGTATACGGCATTGATAGTGATGACATGAAACGTCTTAAGCCGTGGTGGCAGGTTGAAGGCAGGCTTTTCACACAGAATGAAGGCAATGTCTTGGTTATCGGGCGAAACCTGGCTGAGGAGGAAGGGAAACCAAAGAAAAATGTTGGCGATGTAGTGCCTTTTGGGCCAGATGGGACACCATTTACTATTGTTGGTATCCTGGAAAGGACGGGCACGCAGGACGACGAGTTCCATTTCGTGCCTCTTCCGATGGCACAAAGGGTTTTTGACAAGCCTGACCAGATAACAACTATAGCTATCATGGTAAAAGATATTTCCAAAATATCTGAAATTTCGGGCCAGCTAGAGAAGATTCCTGACGTCCAGGTGGTTACAATGACTCAGATAATGGGCACCATTATGAACCTTGTTGGCTCAGCGCAGACGCTTCTCATTTCGGTCATTATTATAGCCATCATCATCAGTGCTGTTGGCATAATCAATACGCTCCTCATGTCAGTTAACGAGAGGACGAGGGAATTCGGAATGATGAAGGCTGTAGGAGCTTCCGGGCTTGATATAGGTAAACTGGTTTTTATTGAAACGCTGCTCATTACTGCCGGTGGTGGGATACTTGGCTTGATGATTGCGATATTCGGTTCTGGCTTAATCGAGGGCTTTGTCAGGGAAATAGTCCCTTACGCCCCAGCCGGCAACCTAATGACGCCTGAGCCCGGGTTAATCGGGTTGTGTTTGTTGTTTTCGGTCGGTATCGGATTTGTCTGCGGAATATATCCGGCGATCAGGTCGTCTCGCTTAACACCTATGGAGGCTATACGGAGTAATCTGGAATGAAAAAAGAAGAAGTTATTTCAGCAAAAGAGTTAACCAAGATATACCGGCGCGGTAGCGAAGAAATACATGCCCTTAATGATGTCAGCTTTGCTATCAGGAAGGGTGAGTTTGTAGCTGTTGTGGGGCCTTCTGGCTCTGGTAAGACAACGATGTTAAACCTCATAGGCTGTCTTGACACTCCGACTCGGGGTAGCCTCAGGTTGAATGGCACCGAAATTAGCGGCCTTAAGGAGAAGGACCTGGTTAAACTGCGCCGCGAAAATATAGGGTTTGTTTTTCAGCAGTTCTTTCTCCTGCCGACTTTAACTGTGCGGGAGAATATAGAGTTGCCGCTTCTTTTTAACAGAAAAGATGGTTATAAGAGCAAGATAGATGAGATAATCGGGCTCGTTGGACTTAAAGCCAGAGCCGAGCACTTGCCCAGCCAGCTTAGCGGTGGAGAAATGCAGCGGGTAGCTATTGGCAGGGCACTTGTCAACGAACCGAAGATTATCCTGGCTGATGAGCCCACCGGCAACCTGGATTCGGCTACAGCACTTAAAATCTTTGAACTTTTCCGGAATCTCAACAGTCAGGGGCTTACCTTAATTATTGTCAGCCATAATCTGGAGCTGGCAAAAATAGCTCACAGGAAAATTTACTTGAGAGATGGCCAAGTTGTCTGATGTTTTTAGGGCTTCGTTTATAACAGATAGGAGGTGAACCAATGGCAAAAACAATTCAGAAAGTGGAGAAGCTTCAGTATAAGACTATAGAGATACCGAAGCTAACCAGAGGCATAGCCAAGGATTCTACCGAGTTGATTGGGAATACACCTTTGGTCAGATTGAACCGTATAACCGATGGCGCCAAGGCAGAGGTAGTGGCAAAGCTTGAGTCCTTTAATCCTCTAGGAAGTGTAAAGGACAGGATAGGGGTGTCAATGATTGTTGATGCCGAGGAGAAGGGGCTGATTACCAAGGATACGGTAGTCGTTGAGCCTACCAGCGGCAACACAGGTATTGCTCTAGCTTTCGTCTGCGCTGCCAGAGGATATAAGTTACTCCTGACTATGCCTGATACCATGTCCCTGGAGCGGAGGCAACTTCTAGCTATTTTCGGTGCTGAGCTAGTGCTAACTCCTGGGGCAGAGGGTATGCCGGGGGCTGTAAAAAGGGCGGAGCAGTTAGTGGCAGAAAATCCGAACTATGTTATGCCACAGCAGTTCAAGAACCCGTCAAATCCAGAGGTGCACCGTCTGACCACGGCTGAGGAGATCTGGAGAGATACCGAGGGCAAGGTGGATATTTTAGTGGCTGGCGTTGGAACTGGCGGTACTATTACTGGAGTAGCCGAGGTGATAAAAAGTAGAAAGCCCGAATTTAAGGCTATTGCTGTCGAGCCAGTCGCCTCGCCTGTTCTTTCAGGCGGAAAACCTGGCCCTCATAAGATACAGGGTATCGGTGCCGGTTTTGTTCCAGATGTTATGAGATTAGACCTTGCTGA
Source organism: Chloroflexota bacterium (assembly GCA_016865855.1). GTDB lineage: Bacteria > Chloroflexota > Dehalococcoidia > GIF9 > UBA5629 > 9FT-COMBO-48-23. The sequence goes on from VGNX01000004.1 coordinate 67,016, forward strand.
TGAGATTATTAAGGTTACCAACGAGGATGCTGGAATAATGGCCAGCTAAGGAGGAGATTTAATGAAGTTATACCAGATAGTACTGAAAGACATAATGCGAAGAAAAAGGCAGATGCTGTATTCTGCCCTGGGTGTAGCTATCGGCACGATGACAGTTGTCGGTATACTAACAATAGCTGTTGCTGGAGAAGCAAAAATTTATAACCAGGTGGATAAATACGGCGCTAACTTGACGGTCATACCGGCAATAAATCAGCTTGATATGAAGTTAGGCGACCTCAGTCTTGGAACTCTGGCAGTTGGGGACAACTATATCCCCGATACAACATTGTTAAAGGTCAAGCAGATAACTGATGATAAGATAAAGGAGTCTTTGTGTGTTGATGGTACTGCTGCTGTGGTTTCTCCAAAGCTGTACATTAACACTAATGTGAGGGGAGTATCTGTGACGGTGGTGGGAATTAACCCGCAGGAAGAAGGCAAAATCAAGACATGGTGGAGAGTGCAAGAAGGCGAATACATCAATGGCACAGACCAAGCCTTGGTTGGGTCAATAGCTGCCCAGTTGCTAAAATTGAGTGTTGGCGAGACTATTACGCTGAACAAAGCTGATGTAACTGTGGCTGGAATTCTTGTGGAGACCGGTTCCAACGACGACTATCAAATTTTTGTTCCTATAGGAACCTTGCAAAAAGCATTTGACAAGGATGGACTAGTTTCTTCTGTTGATATTCGGGCTCCGTGTAACGCCTGTCCTGTGGATCATATTACTGATGATATAAATAAAGGTGTATCGGGAGTGCGGGCGATTGCCGTTAAACAGATAGCTGACTCTGAAGTGGGCATGGTGGAGAGAATGAAGAAATTTATGTTGGCACTGGCCGGAATTACGCTGGCTGTTGGCTGTTTCGGGGTCACCAACACTATGATAACGTCGGTGCACCGAAGAATCAAAGATATCGGGATAATGAGGGCAGTAGGCGCATCACGCAATCAAATACTAAAGGTGTTCATTTATGAGGCCATCGTTATTGGAGTAGTAGGCGGCATCTTTGGATATGTAATTGGAACGCTGCTGGCTTATGCTGTTGGACCAATAATCTTTGCCGGAGTAAACGTTGTATATCTTCCTCAGTATCTGCCCCTCTCATTAGCCCTGGCAATCTTTATTGCTGTCCTTGCCACCGTGTATCCGTCATATTTAGCAGCAAAAATTAAAGTTGCTGACTCTTTCAGGTCTTTATGAGGTGAAAAATGCTAGAAATCAAAAATGTATCAAAAATTTATAGTTCAGGCTTGGCTAAAGTAATTGCCTTGGATGATGTTTCCTTACGTGTGAATAAAGGGGACTTCATAGCTATTATGGGGCCTTCAGGAAGTGGCAAGACTACGCTGTTGAATATCATCGGTGGTTTGGAACAATCTTCCAGTGGCGAGGTGATTTTGGATGGACAGCGCATGGATAATCTAGATGAAAATGCCCTTGTCTCTATCAGGAGAGGAAAACTCGCTTATGTTTTTCAGGCGTATCATTTAATCCCGTCTCTCACCGCTCTGGAGAATGTGTTATTACCTTTGACTTTTTGTGGAGTAAGAGACGGCGATGAGAAAGCCTCCGATGTTTTAGAAAAAGTGGGTTTAAAAGAAAGGGCTCAGCATAAACCCGGTGAATTAAGTGGCGGAGAACAGCAGAGGGTAGCTATTGCTAGGGCACTGGTTACTGACCCGTTATTTATCCTGGCGGATGAGCCAACGGGCAACATGGACCAAAAAACAGGCAGAGAAATCTTAGATTTATTCGATACCTTGCATAAAGAGGGACATACAATCATTATGATTACACATAATCCTGAGATAGCGGAGCATGCCTCAGGAATCGTCGTTCTACAGGATGGACAAATAGTGAATAGATTGAATAAAAAGGGCAATTAGTTTGCCAAATATGACAGCCTGGCAGCGATGTGCCATAGCGTGCTGATGGAGCATCCGAATGTCACCAAACACAGGATTGAAAAAGTAATGGGGTGGGAATTTGTCTCAGGCTAAAACTTTGCGTTGCCGAAAGTGCGGGCAGGAATACCCCTTACAACCTATGAGGGTCTGTGACTTTTGCCTTAGCCCGGTTGAGGTCAACTACGACTACAAGGCTATGGCTGGGGTGCTCAGCCGTGAGAAAATCGCCGAAGGCCCTTTCACTATGTGGCGCTATCGTAGCCTGCTTCCTGTTGAAGGCAAGGAGGAGATTGATATTGGCACCGGCTTTACGCCTCTGCTTAAAGCTGATAATCTGGGACGTGAGCTGGGGCTAGACGAATTTTACATCAAAAATGACTGCCTTAATCCAACCTATTCTTTTAAGGACAGAGCTGTCGCAGTTGCTGTAACCAAAGCACGTGAGTTCGGTTTTGATACGGTGGCCTGTGCCTCAACAGGTAACCTGGCTGCCAGTGTTGCTGCTCATGCGGCTAAGGCAAACATGAAGGCCTATGTCTTTGTCCCCGCCAATGTGGAACCGGGGAAGCTGGTAGGAGTAGCAATCTATAAGCCAAACCTGGTTACTGTCGACGGAAGCTATGATGATGTCAACCGCCTCTGCGCCGAGCTGGCGCAAAGATATAACTGGGGCTTCATCAACATTAATCTCAGGCCATATTATGCCGAGGGTAGCAAGACGCTGGGGTTTGAAGTGGCTGAGCAGCTGGGGTGGCGACCCCCAGACTGTGTAGTTGTGCCTGCTGCCTCAGGTCTCCTTTTTACCCGGATTTGGAAGGGGCTACAGGAACTAGCTATGCTTAAGCTGATCGGACCGGTAAATACTCACATGTATCTGACCCAGGCTACGGGTAGCTCACCAATTGTAAACGCTTTTGATGCAGGTAGCCTTCATGTCCATCCGGTGCTGCCAAATACTATGGTTACTTCCATAGCCATTGGCAATCCAGCTGATGGTTATTATGCCTTGATGGTTGCTAGACAGTCAGGAGGTGGTGCCCAGGCTGTCACAGATGAGGAAGCTATCGAAGGAATGAAATTGCTGGCACAAACTGAAGGCATTTTTGCCGAGGCTGCCGGCGGGGTCGTGATTGCCGGAGTGAAGAAGCTGGCTGCTGCTGGGATAATTAAAAGAGGCCAGCTTACGGTCGCTTGCATCACCGGAGCTGGCCCAAGAACACAAGAGATTGTTTCAGACGTCGTCCGCCCGTTTCATGTCAAACCCAATTTGGAGTCGTTCAGTGAGGTGCTCGGTGTACAGGTTTGAAATCATTACCTGTGTTAGATTAAGATTACATAAGCCAGAGGCAGGAGGATATGATGGCTAAGAGGCAAGTGATGTTTACCTTCCCCCGCGAGTTGATAAAGGAGCCGGTCATTTATAATCTCTCGCATAAGTTCCAGGTGGTGACTAATATACGCCGTGCTGACGTATCAGAAGACAGGGGTTGGGTGGTGCTGGAACTGGAAGGTGAAGACAAAGAGATTGAAGCCGGCATTGCCTGGGTTAGAGACAAGGGTGTTAGAGTTGACCCGATAGTTGGTGATATTGTTGAGGGCTGAGAGATGAAGAGAATATATCTGGATTACGCTGCTACTACGCCGACACATCCTGAGGTGATGAAGGCGATGTTGCCCTATTTCACTGATTCATTCGGCAACCCTTCCAGCATACATTCGCTTGGCCAGGAAGCTAAGGAAGCCATTGAAAAAGCGCGGAATCAGGTTGCAGCTCTTATCGGTGCTAAAAGTGAGGAGGTTGTTTTTACCGGCAGCGGGACAGAAGCGGATAACTTTGTCTTGAAGGGTGTGGCATTGGCAAACCAGGGCAAGGGAAATCACATTATTACCAGCTCAATCGAGCATCATGCCGTGCTGGAGACCTGTAAGTTTCTGGAAAAACAGGGATTCTCGGTCACCTATCTTCCTGTAGATGGTTATGGCATGGTTGACCCAAGCGGTGTCAAAAAGGCAATCACAGGTAAGACCGTCCTCATTTCAGTTATGCATGCCAACAATGAAGTCGGCACTGTAGAACCTATAGCCGAGATAGGGAATATCGCCAGGGAGGCGGAGATTTACTTGCACACCGATGCCGTGCAAACAGCAGGGCATATCCCGGTAGATGTAAATAAGTTGAATGTTGACCTTCTGTCAATCTCGGCACACAAACTCTACGGTCCCAAGGGCATCGGTGCGCTGTATATCAGAAAAGGTACTAAGGTAAGCTCCTTTATGCATGGTGGTGACCAGGAGAGAGGAAAGCGGGCAAGCACTGAGAATGTGCCCGCCATTGTGGGCTTTGGTAAAGCAACGGAAATTGCACAGCGAGAAATGCTCGAAGAAGCCCAAAAGCTGACTGTTCTCCGTGACCAGCTAATTGAAGGCATCCTTAAGAGCATCGAGCATATCCGATTGAATGGCCATCCCGTGATTAGGCTGCCCAACAATGTAAATGTCAGCGTTGATTATGCGGAAGGCGAGTCAATGCTGTTAAATTTGGATCTGGCCGGAATCTGTGTTTCCACAGGTTCAGCTTGTAGCTCATCGGCCCTTGAACCATCCCATGTTCTGGTGGCGATGGGGCTGCCGCATTTACAGGCGCATGGTTCCCTGAGATTCACTTCAGGGAAGTGGACTACTGAGGAAGAGATAAATCAGGTTCTAAACGTACTCCCCGGAGTTGTTTCCAAGCTAAGGGCTATGTCCCCGCTTATCAAAAGCTCCAAATAGCCGCTGAATCAGTTGCTCAAATCATTCATAAGACAGGAGCGTGAACTCAATGAGCGCAATGCCAGAGATAGGAAAGATTTCGCCCAAGCTCTTCGATGAGCTTATATCTACACGTCTGGGGGCTAAGATTGACGAAGTTCTGGTAGGGCCTCAGAACGGAGTAGATGTCGGCATTGTAGAAATCGGGGATAAGGCAGTTTCCTTTACCTGTGACCCTGTATTTATCGTGCCTGAATATGGATGGGAGAGGGCAGCCTGGTTTGCTATTCACATCATCGCCTCCGATTCCGTAACCAGCGGACTGAAACCCAGGTTTCTAGCTATAGATTTGAATCTGCCCATGGAGATGACCGGCGAACAACTGGAGATAATGTGGAAGACCATGCACCATGAGTGTGTCAAACTGGGGATTTCTGTTATCACCGGCCATACAGGTAGGTATGAGAACTGCCATTATCCTATGGTGGGCGGGGCCACCATGGTGGGCATAGGCAATAAGGATGAATATGTCACTCCCAGACTGGCACGCGCTGGAGATAAGATAATCGTTACCAAGGGGCCTGCAATTGAAGCAACGGGTATCTTTGCCACTATGTTCCCTAAACTTATTGAGCATAAGTTTGGGAAGGACTTCAGCCAGAAAGCCCAACGGATTTTTTACAAGATGTCAGTAGTGGATGATGCCATGACCGCAGTCAGTGTCGGGGTAAGAGATAATGGAGTTACCGCCATGCATGATGCCACTGAATGCGGAATATGGGGTGGACTCTATGAAATCTCCCAAGCTGCCAGCCTGGGAGTCAGGGTAGAGATGGAGCGTATAGTAGTTGAGGATTGTGTGCCGGATATATGCAGGTATTTTGGCATCGACCCTTATACCTCTATCAGTGAAGGCACTTTAATCATATCCTGCCGGAGCCATAAAGCCCAGGATATATTAAAGGCGCTGCATCAGAAAGGTATTAAAGCCTCAATTGTCGGGGAGTTCACCGAGCCGAGACAAGGCATGGTGCTGGTAAGAGGAGGCAGGGAAGAAAAGCTGGAGCATCCTATTGTTGACCCATTCTGGAGCGCTTTCTATACGGCTCTTGAGAAGTATAAAGATCAACTCTGAGCCTCTTGGCCTGTCATTCTGAGGGAGCCCTTTGCCCATGTCATCCTGAGGAGCGAAGCGACGAAGGATCAGGCTCAGGATAAACTCCGCCACCGAAGAATCTCTAAGCGGATAGTCTGTGAGATTCTTCGCCTACCGGGCTCAGAATGGCAAAAAGCGTTGCTGAATAATCTTAATTTAGATTCATTCGACCAACTGAATAAAGAAGACTATAATATAGTGAATACCCGTATTGAGGATAGAGCCAACGAAGAATCTTAAACAGAAGGAGGCAAAAGGTGAAAATTGTAACATTGTGTAAAGAGGGCTCTTGCTGCCCGGTGGTAAAAATAACAGAGACACAGGTGGAAATAGGGGAGAAAGGTAACCTTTGCGTCCTCACCAGGGAACAATGGGAGACGCTCAAGGAAAAGATACTAAGCAAAGAGCTATAAGATAAAAGAAACCCATAGCCGGGCCTGCAGTTGCCATACCCACAGCTCGCCCGTGCTCTGAGAGCTGCACTTTTCGCCAGAGATTTCCTGGAAAGCTCTTTGCCTGATTGTAGATGACAAAATGGCCGGAATTATCGCCGTCTGCAAAAGTGACAAAAAGGGAATAAAGAAGGAAGACGTAAAAGAAGGGCTTCTAAGGGAGGACTTCGGCCTTGTCGGCGATGCTCATGCCGATTGCTGCACGCACCGGCAGGTAAGTTTGCTTGCTGTGGAAAGCATCGACAAGATGCGGGCTCTGGGCTTAGAGCTGAAGCCCGGAGATTTCGCCGAGAATTTGACCACTGAGGGGATAGACCTGGTGTCGCTACCTGTCGGCACGAGGATGTCAGTCGGGAAGCAAGTTGTCCTGGAAGTCACTCAAATCGGCAAGGAGTGCCATACCGGGTGCGCTATCTACCAGCAGGTGGGCAAGTGCATCATGCCTGAGGAGGGGGTGTTTGCCAAGGTGATTCGAGGTGGACCTGTCAGGGTCGGAGACAAGATAGAGGTAGGGTAAGATGGTGAGCGAGGTGGAGAGGGTACCTATATTACGGCTTACTGAGGCAGGGAAGAGCACCACCGATGATGTCGTTGTCAGAGAATTTCCTCTTACTATTATCCTGAACAATCAAGAGCTGGTAACTCTGCTGTGTTCCCCTAAAAATCTCGATTATCTGGCTGTCGGCTTCCTTTCCTCCGAGAGGTTGCTCAAAAGCAAAGACGAAATCAAGAAGATAATGGTTGACGACCGGAGAGGTGTGGCACGTGTGGAAACTGAAGAAAGTAACAAACAGGCTGACGAGTTCTTGTTCAAGCGGCTCATTACTTCGGGCTGCGGCAGAGGCGCTTCTTTTTACAGCGCCGCTGACGTCGACGGACAGGTGAAAGTAGAATCTCAGGTTAGAATATCGGCTCTTGACATATTCGAACTGGTAAGGGAGTTTCAGCACCGGTCCCAGATTTTCAGGACGACCGGTGGTGTTCACAGCGCTGCCTTATGCGATACGAAGAGCATTCTGGTTTTTAGTGAGGACATAGGCAGGCATAATGCCATTGATAAAATATTTGGCGAATGTATCTTGAAAGATATACCGACTGATGACCGCATAATAGTCACCAGCGGCAGGGTTTCCTCAGAGATATTGCTTAAAGCGGCTAAAAGAAATATTCCTCTGCTTATCTCCAAATCTGCCCCCACTGACCTGGGGGTGAAGTTGGCCAACGATTTAGGCGTCACCCTTATCGGCTTTGTCAGGGGGAAAAGGATGAATGTTTACTCTAACGACTGGAGGGTAGCGAGCCATGGATAGAGAGCCAGGGCTGACCGAAAAAATCTTAAGTTTAAAAGAAAAAAGAAATGCCGTTATCCTTGTCCATAACTATCAATTGGGCGAGGTTCAGGATATAGCTGACTTCGTTGGCGATTCCCTGGACCTTAGCCAGAGAGCGGCTAAGACCGATGCCAGTGTCATAGTCTTTTGCGGTGTTCATTTCATGGCGGAGACAGCCTCCATACTCTGTCCTGACAAGACGGTCCTGCTTCCAGACATGCATGCCGGCTGTCCTATGGCTAACATGATTACTGCCCCGCAGCTGCGTGCCAGGAAAAAGGAACATCCGAAGGCTACGGTGGTCTGCTACATCAACTCCTCGGCTGCGGTTAAGGCTGAGTCAGATGTTTGCTGCACTTCCGCTAATGCAGTTGGTGTCATAGAAAGCCTGACTGCGGACGAAATACTGTTTGTACCTGACCAGTACCTGGGGCACTATATCTCCACTAAAACCGGCAAGAAGATAATTCTGTGGCCGGGCTTTTGCCCCACCCATGCCCGGATACTGCCTGAGCATATCATCAAACTCAAGCACGAATATCCCGAAGCTAAAGTAGTAGTTCACCCGGAATGCAAGCCGGGGGTGATAGCTCTGGCTGATGAGGTGTTGAGCACCAGCGGTATGATACAGTTTGCCAAAAGGGAAGATGTTCGGCAAATGATTGTGGGCACGGAGATAGGCATAATCTACAGGCTCAGAAAAGAAAATCCGGGCAAGCACTTCATCCCTGTTTCAGAGCAGGCAGTATGCCCCAACATGAAGCTAATCACCCTGGAGAAAGTCCTGTGGTCTCTCGAGGAGACGGCGCCGGTGGTTAAGGTTCCGGAGAAGATACGTCTTAGGGCAAAGAAGGCTGTGGCCAAGATGCTGGAGGTAGGGAGGAGTGCGTGAAAGAGACCGGCAAGATAGTCATCTTCATTACCACCAGCACCGAGGAAGAAGCTCACAGTATAGCTGAGCTGCTGCTTGGTCACAAAAAAGCTGCCTGCGTAAACATCGTGCCCAGGGTGGATTCATCGTTTTGGTGGCAGGGCAAGCTCGATTCAGCCTGGGAAAGCCTTCTCATCATCAAGACCAAAGCCTCGCTGCTCCCCGAAGTCATCGAACTGGTCAAAAGCACCCACAGCTATGAAGTCCCCGAAATAATCGCCCTTCCCGTCATCGGCGGCAACGAAGATTACCTGAAGTGGATTGATGACGAGGTTAAAGAGAGCTGACGTATTGAACGAAACGCTAGGAAGTGTAATATTGAGGAGCCAAACAAAGATAACCCAATTTGCCTGTTGGAGTGCCCACTGTTCGGTAGGATAATGTTGGCCAGCGGTATACACGGCAGGCGATGATCAATCCAAAACTACCACACGCCAGGCAAGAGCCGGTAGCGTACTCTTTGTGCATATTTCGTATAGCCTTCAAGTTCCCGCTTCAGCGTGTCATCCTCTAGAGCTGTCCTTAATATAGCAATGATAATGGTGGCAACAGTGGGTATAAGAGCCCAGTATGAGGTAAGGCCAAATGGTAAAGCGATCATGTAGATGATGCTACCCAAGTAACCTGGATGCCTAACGAACCGATAAGGCCCAGTGGTAACAACATGGTGCCCACGCTCTTTTTGAATACGAACCACACCCGAAAAAAATCGGTTCTCACGCATTGCCCATAGAGTTGGCACATATCCAACTATAAGAAGTACAAGTCCAAGAACTGCACAAATATTCGGTAAAGATCCCGACCAGCCGAATCGGAAGTCAAGTCCAGCAACAATAATGACAGCTAGCGGCCCCAACCGCCCCATAATAAAAGCGAGTGGAAGGTCTTTGCGCTCGTATCCCTTTTTGACTCCAGTGCGCTCTTCTATTAGCCCTGGGTCCAGAAGTACAACGCCAAGCGTGGTGCCTGCAAGCATAACCAAAGCTAACATCCAAGCCCAAAACCACTTTAAACTACCTGCCGTAACAAAGAGGACAGCAATAAAAAAAAGCGTGACAAGGAACGAGAGGATGATGTTACGTAATTTACGTTTCCGGCTCAAATTGCCCACAGCTTCGCTCATGCAAATTCTCTTCTATGAATTCACTAATCCGATCTATCATCCCAACACTTACTGACCTCACCACCACAATTGTAGCACTTCTCCAATCAAAATCGTCGGGATAGGCTAAACCAAACGTAATCGGAATTTCCGGGAACTGCAATCTTGCCTGAACAAAATGAGTTTTCGTGCAATGTTCAAATAATCTAAGGGAAAAACGAGCCCTGCTACTCAGAGTGCTCTCACAATATGTTCGAAATTCTCTTTGGTTCGTTTGCCAAAGTATAACAGGTCAGACAAAATGATAACTTTTTTCGGCTATATTTCTATACATAGCGTCCACAGGCGAAGCCTTCACCCAGTTTACACCACACGCAGCTGCCCACCATCTCGTCGGCGATTATGAGCTGCGATTCGCAGTTGCCACAGAGGCGTTCCTCCCCGGGTTTCATGGGACCGTCGCAGGGAGTGATGGTCATGGGACAAAGCTGGATGCAGCTACCGCATTGCTTACAGAACTCTGGCCGAACTCCGAAGGGATAGTCCACGTGGCGATCCTTGCCCCGTCCGACAAAGCCAATCGCCCTGGCTTTCCAGACCTCGGTGCAAACTCGTACGCAGCGTCCGCATAAAACACAGTCTTCATTCCGAAAGGGATATCGGACTTCCTTGACCCCACAGCGCAGAGCGATGTCTTGAATGGCGCGGGAGTTAGGTGCCTGGGCCACCAGCAGCTCGGCAAGGTTGTGGCGCAGTCTCCTTATCCTGTCCGTATTGGTCATGATTACCATACCCTCCTCCACGTTCAAGGTGCAGGAAGTGGTGACATTGGAACGGCCGTTGACCACATGCTCCACAATGCACAGCCGGCACGCGCCGATGTCGGACAGATAGGGGACATGACACAGATGGGGAATGCAGATGCCGTATTCAATCGCGGTGTCGAGCGCGCTGGTACCCTTGATTGCGTGAATGATAGCCCCATCTATGTTAACGTTGACATATTTCAGCATCTTAACACCTCATTTTCTCAGGCGACTCTAATCGCATCAAATTTACACTCACTTCGGCAAATCCCGCATTTCTGGCAGAGTTGGGCGTCAATTATATGCGCCTGTTTTTTCCTGCCAGTGATTGCCCCGTACACGCACCCGCGTAGACAGACACCGCATCCGTTGCACTTGTCCGGATCAATCGAGTATGTAATCAGAGCTTTGCATACACCGGCCAGGCATTTCTTTTCGTTGATGTGCGCTTCGTATTCCGGGCGGAAGTAACGCAAGGTGGAGAGCACCGGATTGGGCGCGGTCTTGCCGAGTCCGCACAGGGCAGTCTGGGCAACCGTATCGGCCAGCTCCTCCAAAAGGTCAAGCTGCTCCGGTTTCCCGCGGCCTTCGGTGATGTCAGTGATTGTCTCGAGCATGCGGTCAATCCCCAGCCGGCAGGGCAAGCACTTGCCGCACGATTCGTCCTGCAGGAAGGTCAGGAAATACTTGGCCATGTCAACCATGCAGGTCTCCTCATCCATCACCACCATGCCACCCGAGCCAACCATGGAGCCAGCCTCGTAGAGCACATCGAAGTCTATTGGAAGGTCGAACTTATCCATCGGCAGACACCCGCCCGATGGCCCGCCGGTCTGTACCGCCTTGACTCGATTGCCATTGACTGCGCCACCGCCGATGTCAAATACCACCGTGCGGATGGGCGTGCCCATGGCCACTTCGACCAGGCCGGTGTTCTTGATGCGGCCGGTAAGAGCGAGTATCTTGGTGCCCTTGCTCCCCCGGGTCCCCTTGGAGGCAAACCATGATGAACCATTCAAGATAATGGATGGAACGTTGGCCCATGTCTCGACGTTGTTGAGGGTCGTGGGTTTGTGATAAAGACCGTCCACCACCGTGTGGATGTCCTTAGGCCAGGGTTCGCCAACTTTGCCTTCTACTGAGGCCATGAGGGCGGTTGATTCGCCGCAAACAAAGGCCCCTCCGCCCCGGGCGATGTCCACATCGAACGAAAAGGATGAGCCTAGTATGTTGTCGCCGAGGAGACCGAGTTTGCGGGCCTGCTCGACCACAGTGCGGGAGTGCTCGACGGCGAGCGGATACTCGTTACGGACGTAAATATATCCCTTTCGAGCGCCAATTGCCCAGGCTCCAATCATCATACCTTCCAGAACCAGGTGAGGATTGCCTTCGAGCACGCATCGGTCCATATATGCCCCAGGATCGCCCTCGTCCGCGTTACAGATCACGTACTTCTCATCCCCCGGTGCCTCCCGGCACTCGCTCCACTTGCGCCCAGTCGGGAAACCGCCACCACCGCGCCCCCGTAGTCCTGAGGAGACAATCTCCTTGATGACATTTTCCGGGGTCATGCCACGAAGCACTTTAGTCAGAGCAGAATATCCACCAGCCACGATGTAATCCTCAATTGAGCAGGGATCAACATTGAGGTTCTGGGAAAGGATCTGCCGGTCCTGCGCCCGGTAAAAGGGAATCTCAGACATTATCCGGACAGTCTTCCCTGCAACCGGATCGGTATAAAGCAGTCGCTCGATAACCTCCCCTTTCACCACAGTTTGGTAAACGATCTCGAAAGCATCCTCCGGCGAGACATGACAATAAAATATGTTGCCCGGCTCAATGATGATGACAGGTCCTTGCTCACAAAAACCGTGGCACCCGGTGACGCACAGGCGCACCTTCGTGTCCAGCCCCTGCCGGGATAATTCGTCCCTGACCGCGTCAATGACAGCCTGGGACCGCGAGGCCTTACAGCCGGTCCCTCCACACACCATCACTGTAGTGGTAATGTTTTGCCGTTGCCCCCGGAGCCGCTCGCGCAAGTGTTCCAGTTCGCGGAAACTATTGAGCCTGGACATTTTGATTACCCTCCGTCTTCTGGTGGCGAAGAGTCTCGACCAGTTTACGGAGCTTCGCAGGAGTCATGTGGTGATGATAGGAGCCGTTTTCTGCAACAATCGGGCCCAGTGCACAAGCACCCAGGCAGTTAACGTGCTCGACGGAAAAAAGACCGTCGGGGGTCACCTCTCCTGGTTTAACTCCGAGCTGGCCGGTAGCCTGGTCGAGGAGAAGGCGGGCGCCTCGGACGTGACAGGCCGTGCCCATGCACATGGTGAGAACATTTTTGCCGGACGGCTTTAACCGAAAGGCCTTGTAAAAAGAAGCTACCCGGTAGACCTCAATAAGCGGCACACCAAGACCCTGAGACACAATTTGCATAGCCTCTTTGGATATATAGCCGTAGTTTTTCTGAATATCCTGGAGAACTTCGATGAGTTGATTCGGTTGACTGCGGCGTCCTTCAAGGGTTTGTTCGAGCGTTTGGGGCGGCATGTGAACCTCCTTTAATAATAGAGAGTCAGCTTGACTGCTTTTAGAATACTTGATAAGCTCAATGATGTACATACGGAAAAAATGCACTTATATTGCCTATTAAAAATAGGCAATCAAGCGGAGGAATCTAATGGAAAATGAAAAAAATCCTTTTTCTCCAACCGGCGGCAGGCATCTGCCTTTTCCCTCGAAAGACTTGGCCCTTTTATGGCGAATCCCTTTTCACGGCGAAACCGAACCTGACAAGGTCGAGAACGTGTTACGCGAGCGCATCAAAGAATTGAACTGCCTTTATGAGATCTCGCAACTGGCCGAGTGCTATCTGCATTCCCTTGACGATCTGCTACAGGAGCTTGTGAACTTCTTGCCGTATTCATGGCAATATCCGGAGGTCACCTGCGCCCGTATCCTTTTTAAGGAAAAAATCTACACGAGCGATAGATTCAAGGTGACCAGCTGGCGACAATCAGCACGGATTTACATGTATCATGAGCCGGTGGGTGAGGTCGGTATTTTCTACTTGGAAGAATGCCCGCCGGCTGATGAAGGACCTTTTCTGAAAGAGGAACGGGCTCTGCTGGACACAGTGGCCGAGCAGATCGGCACCATTGCCACCCGGATATCGGCAGAGATGGAATTGCAGGAGGCCAACCGACAATTGACCTTGGAACGTCAAGCCTTACAGGAAGCCAATACTGCCTTGCGGATACTTCTGTCCCGGATTGAGCAGGAGAAACAGGAAATCCACCGGGATATTAAAACGAATGTCGAAAAAATCCTTATGCCTATACTGCGCGCCCTGGCCTCGCAACTGTCCCCGGCCCAGGTTAAATATGTGGATATGCTCCAGAATAACCTCGAGGAAATCACCTCGCCATTCATCAGTAAATTATCTCTTTCCTACCACTCGATGACACCGACCGAAATCGCCATCTGCAACATGATCCGGAACGGAATGCGTACCAAAGAAATCGCCGAGATGCGGGGTATATCCGAGGCCACCATCAACCGCCATCGGGAGAAGATCCGGCGCAAACTCAAAATCACCAACCAGGATGTTAATCTGGCGACTTTCCTGCAATCAGGCATGTGGGAGGGCAAAGAGAAGTTACCGCTCTAGGACAGTTCATCTACTAGAATTGTTGAGGGCAACAACTGGATACTCCGACGCCTTGCCAAATTCGGAAAGCGTTTCTTTTTTCCCTCAAATTCTATTCTTTCCTACCTAATGTAAGAGGGGGAAATCAAAGTATCTAGTTCTTCTGATTTAACCTTGCGACTTCTCGTTGAACGGAGCAAGATTGCACAACAGTCAGAAATGTGCAATCGTGTTCCAGCGCACTGAGCCAGAGAGATTCGAACGATGACGCCTAGATTAATATTATTACCGAGAATTGAACCTGGATTGGGGTAAACAGTTAAAGAATCTGAAGCTAAAGTAGGGTAATAATATTACCTCACTGGTAGGCCGCATTGGACAGATTCCGAACTCGTGTTTGGTAAGAAACAACTTATCCCGGCTTTGCAGAAGTTCCTTACATCTCCAGCTACAATCTCTATCTCTATACCCTTGCTTAAGTCCTTCTCTATTAGCTTTTTAAGCTCATGTCCATCGTAATCGTTATCTCGTCCTGGACTAACGCTGGTTACAAGCTCTGTCTCAGTGTTAAGGCTTACTTGGTCCTTATGGCCATAGAAATACTATACTGCTCCCCATTAAGGAAAGGGCTTCACTAAGAGAGTAAAATGGCTGAATAACAAGGAGAAAACAGCCATGCAAAAGCGAAGATGGGACCCTAAGACCAAGGCCATGATTGTCCTGCAGGGCTTGAAAGGCAAGCCAATTGCTCAACTCTGCGCTGAGCACCAGATCAGTCAGGCTCAATACTATCTATGGCGCGACCAGTTCCTGGCCAACATGCATCGGACATTTGTCAGCGATGACCGCCGGGAGAAGGTCCTGACCCGGGAGAACGTGCACCTTAAAAAGATCATCGGGGACCTCACGGTAGAGTTAAAAAAAATCGAAGAGTGGCAGGGATGAAACGCAAAGAATCAGCCCTTATAACGGAACGCAATTCTGCTGTCGTAGAACAGATCAAGCAGATAAAAGCAGATCATCCTTTCTGGGGCTACCGGCGTACCTGGGCGTACCTGAAATATGTGGACGGCCTTGATATCAATAAGAAGCGCGTGCTCCGGCTGATGCAGAAACACGAACTATCGGTACGACCTAACATGAAGCTCAAAGCAACGAGAACTCCAACGAGGAGCAAACCGAAGCCTGACAGGCCCAACCAGTGGTGGGGCATAGACATGACCAAGGTGATGGTCGAAGGTTTTGGCTGGATGTATATCGTAGCCGTTCTTGACTGGTACACTAAAAAGATCGTTGGGTATTACACCGGCATGGAGTGCCGGAGCAGGCACTGGCTTGAAGCTCTGGACAGTGCGGTCAACAGGCAGTTCCCTGATGGCGTCCGCGAGAAATCTCTGCACCTGATGTCGGATAATGGAAGCCAACCTACCGCAATCAGCTTCATGAAAGCCTGTAGGGAGATGGATATTCACCAGGTATTTACCAGCTACAGTAATCCGAAGGGCAATGCTGATACAGAACGACTATTCAGGACGATGAAAGAGGAACTCCTGTGGCTGCGTGAATGGAAAAGCCCGTTTGAGCTGGCAGACGCCCTGAGCAATTGGGCCGAATACTACAATAGAAATTACTTGCATTCTTCACTGGGATATAAAACACCGAAGCAATTCGAGGAGGAATATCAAAACAGTCGGATTACTCAGTTAGTTGGGGCTTGATTTAATGGGGTGCATTACAAGA
>VGNX01000005.1 GCA_016865855.1 Chloroflexota bacterium
ACAACCTCGTCCTGATAGATATCAAGATGCCGGCCATGGATGGCGTGGAATTATACAGGCGTATTCAAAAGATAGCTAAATCATTAGCCCGGAGAGTAGTCTTCATCACCGGCGATATTATGGGCGCAGATACAGAGAAGTTCCTCTCGGAGACTAAAGTTGCCCATATTGACAAGCCTTTTGATGCCGAGCAGCTAAGCAGAGAGGTGCGGCGCGCTTTAACCGTAGTACGGTAGGAGGCCACATCCCGCGGCACAGCAGACTGCCTTGCTCAACTTGTAAAGCATTTAACCCCATTGGACCAAGTCACAAGTTATAACTAGTTATAACTGCCTACAGTGAACGAAAGCCTGTATTGTTACTCAGCAACAGAGTTGTCCTCTCACCAAATATCTTCACATTGATAAACGGGGCAGGCAAAGGTAAAATGTTGTCTGCCTCTTAGTATTCAATGCTGAGTGATTTAACAAAGGGATGGCGAGTTGAATGCGTGTCTGCTTGATTAGCTACCGAAGCTATCGCTATTCCGGCGGACAGGGTATTTACCTTCGCTACCTGAGCCGTTCCCTCCGTGACCTCGGTCACGAGGTTGATGTGGTATCAGGGCCACCATATCCGGATTTGGACGACGGGATAAGGCTGATTAAATTGCCGAGCCTCGACCTGTATTCAATGTCATCCGTCCAGCGATTATTCATAGATCCACGTAAATTGAATACGTTCCCCAGTTTGGCCGAATGGCTCGGTACCATAAGCGGTTACTTTTCAGAACCCCTGGCCTTTGGCATGCGAGCGTATGATTTAATACGTAATAGTGAAAACAACAAATACGACATTGTTCATGACAATCAAACCCTCGCATATGGTGTACTCAAGATCCAGGAACTCGGGTACCCGGTCGTTGAGACTATTCATCATCCTGTAACCATTGACCGTGATTTAGCCGTTAAGTCAGCAACATCCTTGAAAGATAAGCTGGGGCTGAGAAGGTGGTTTTCCTTTATCAACATGCAAATTAAAGTCGCTCGCAAGCTTCCCCATATCATTACAGTTTCTCAGACTGCCAGCCGACACATCACTGATACTTTCGGAATATCTGAAGACAAACTGCGGGTGATATACAATGGGATTGACACCGATATTTTCAGCCCTTCTCCTAAGGTGAACCGCCTAGGAAACAGGCTCCTGGTAGTAATAAGCAGAGACACGGCTGTTAAAGGGCTGAGATACATGCTGGAAGCATTGGCAATATTGCGGCAGAAGCACAATCTTGAACTAATAGTGGTGGCAAAAGAAACAGATAATATCACAACACAGAAACTTATTAGTAATCTTGGTATAAGAGATTATGTAAAGTTTATTGATGAGATAGATACTGATGAACTTGTAAACCAGTACAGGTTAGCTAGCGTTGTAGTCATTCCATCAATATACGAGGGTTTCGGCTTACCCGCTGCTGAGGCCATGGCTTGCGGAGTTCCAGTAGTCTCCACAACTGCCGGGGCTTTGCCTGAGGTAGTAGGAGATGCCGGAATACTGGTGCCTTCTGCTGACACAAAGGCTTTAGCAGAAGCGATTTCGGCACTTGTGGTTAGCCCGAATAAACGTAACCATCTCAGCAGAATTGGGCGCAAAAGGATCGTGCAAATGTTTAACTGGCGAAATACAGCCCAGCGCACTGTCGATGTCTACGCTGAGGCAATCGAATGCCAGAAATACTCAAATCGCACTGGATAGTTATGCTTATTTGAATCCCTAAAAAAATTTTTCGCCCGCTATTTCCTACTAAACCTATTGATATATCTATTAAACAAAGGTAAAATGGTTCGGGGCTTTTGTGCTTTTTGGTCTAAGTACCTGACGTTTGGGCGGATTATCAAGTGCGTATATGTTTGCTTAGTTATAGATGCTATCGCTATTCCGGCGGGCAAGGTATTTATATCCGCTACTTAAGCCGTTCCCTTCGCGAGCTCGGCCACGATGTTGAAGTAATATCAGGACCGCCATATCCAGAGCTGGATAATGGGATAAAGCTCATTAAGCTGCCCAGCCTCGATCTATACTCTCTGCCGGAAAGGCAACGCTTCCTTATAAATCCTCGAAAAGTGAATTCGCTGCCCAATTTCATTGAATGGCTCGGCGTCTGTTGTGGGTTTCTCACCGAGCCATTGACTTTCGGCATGCGCGCCTACAGTTTCCTGCACAGCAATAATCGGTATAAAAAATATGATGTTATTCACGACAATCAAAGTCTGTCATACAGCATCCTGAAAATAAAGGAGCTCGGTATCCCCGTGGTAACAACCATTCATCATCCTATTACCATCGATCGAGACTTAGCCATCAAAGCAGCTAGGTCATTATGGCAAGAAATGGGCATCAGGAGATGGTATTCGTTCGCCAATATGCAACTTAACGTTGCCAAGAAGCTTTCACATTTTATTACCGGTTCACAGAATTCCTATCGTCAGATCATCGACATTTTCAAGTTGCCAAAAGATAGCCTCCGAGTTATTTACGATGGAGTTGATAGCTCCGTCTTCACTCGGGTTCCTGAAGTTGGACGCTCAGAAAACCGCCTGCTCGTGATAAACAGCGGAGATACTCCTCTGAAGGGATTGAAATATTTGCTGGAAGCCGTTGCTGCTTTGCGCTCAGAACGGAAGATAGAGCTTGTGATAGTGGGAAAGCCAATGAAAAATGGCTACACGCAAGGACTGGTTGACTGTTTAGGCATTGATGATTGTGTTACCCATGTTGGGCAGATAGATACAGCCGAGCTTGTTAACCAATATTCGCTGGCCACAATGGTAGTTGTGCCATCCGTTTACGAAGGCTTTGGGCTACCGGCTGCTGAAGCTATGTGCTGTAGCACTCCCGTAATTTCAACGACCGCTGGAGCTCTACCTGAGATTGTCGGCGATGCCGGCATACTGGTATCTCCAGCCGATACCAGAGCGCTGGTCGAGGCAATTGCCGGCCTGCTGGATAATCCGGACAGGCGTAGGCACCTCGGTGAAATAGGACGTAGACGAGTAATGGACATGTTTAACTGGAAAAACACCGCTAAAGAAACAGCCGACGTCTACAGGGAAGCTATCGAGTACCAAAATGATTTTGAAGCACGATGAGATATTTGCCTAAGGAGCGGTTCAAAATGAAACTGAAGCTCTATGATGATTTCATCTCGAAAAAATACCTTGACCCCACAGTCAATTCCATCGTTGCCATGCAACAGACAGACGGTTCAATCCCCTGGCTTCAAGGAGGTATTACAGACCCGTGGACTCACGTTGAAAATGCTATGGCGATAGATATCGGCAATTGTCATGCCGAAGCCGAACGTGCCTATAACTGGCTCGCCGCCATTCAACTGGAGGACGGGAGCTGGTATGCTTCATACAAAGACGGACAACCACTGGATACATCCAAACTCTCACATGTCATTTCTTATATCGCAGTAGGAGTCTGGCACCATTACCTGACAACCGGTGACTCTTCTTTTCTCAAAAAAATGTGGCCCACTGTCCGGACTGCAATCGACTTTGCATTAAACATGAGAGGGCCTAACGGTGAAATCTACTGGGCTAGAGACAGTGCCGGCATTATCTACCCGAACGCATTGATAAGCAGTTGTAGTTCGACCTACTTGAGCATCAAGAGCGCGCTTTCTGTTGCTTCAGTTTTAGGGGAAGAAAGAACTGACTGGAGAGAGGCAAATGTCACTCTGGCAAAAGCAATTCAAAGAATGCCATGCCTGTTTGATTCACCCCAAGAAAACAAATCTACATTTGCCATGGACTGGTATTATCCAGCAATGTGCTGTGTTATCAACGGTAACGAGGCAAGGCAGCGCCTGTTCAGTGGTTGGGATAAATTTGTTATCGACGGTCTGGGCTCACTCTGTAGTTTAGAACAGGAATGGGTCACCGCTGCAGAGACGAGTGAGCTAGCCATTGCCCTGGCAGTTCACGGTGAATATGAACACTCAGCTACTGTCTTCAACTGGATTCACCAGATGCGTGATGATGACGGTGCTTACTGGTATGGCATGGCACTGCCAAAGAAAGAGATCTGGCCAGAAGAAAAGCCAACATGGACATCAGCAGCAGTGGTGCTAGCAGCTGATATGCTCAGACCTATGTCTCCGACAAGCCTGCTTCTTGACCACCATGGGCAGATGACGCCGTAGCACCCCGAGTGTATTGGTCATTGGTAATGCCTCAAATAACCCTGAGGCTAGCACTTGCTTATAGACCTCGTAAGGAGCTTGACCGCCCTTAGACGGGTCTAAAAAGATATCGTGGAAGACGAGGAACCCGCCAGGAAGCAGATGGGGATGCCAGCACTGATAATCTGCCATAACTGTTTCATAGCTATGGCCACCATCTATGAAAACCAAGCCCAGGGGAGTAGCCCAATCTCGAGCTGCCACGTGTGATTTGGTAATCATAGGCACAACAACTTCTTCTAACCCGGCTTTTTGTATTGTATCTCTAAAGCACGGGAAACTATCAATTAGACCGGTTCTGCTATCTAAAAGGTCAGAATCAAAGTATGTTTGCCCCGGTTGCTGCTCTTCAGAACCTCGATGGTGGTCAATAGTAAAAAGCGTTCGCCCCTGTCTCTTGCAGGCTATGCCAAGATAGACTGTGGATTTTCCGCAAAAGCTTCCAATCTCAAGACATGGCCCAAGCGCACACGCCTCTGAGGCTAATTCGAATAACCTCATCCCCTCCTCCTCATCAAGGAACCCCTTGACTTCTGAGATAAAAGACGGGATCAGCTTTTTAATTTTCATTTTAGCTTTTTATTCAGTATAGCACACTTCATGCGAACCCTACTGGTGGCTGGTAATCTCAAGCATAACAGTGTCCCCCGATGTGCGGGGCAAGCACAGAGCTTAATGCTGCGGTCTCAGTTTGTGATATACTAATGCCCACCCTCTATCATCTGCCAGTAACTGGAAATCTCACCGTGCCGTTTAAGTGCTAAATTTCAAAAGTTTCATACTTTCAGTATTGACAGAACTTACAAAAGCTGGTAAAGTTGATTCTGTCATGCTGGAGACAACGGTGGATGAAACTGAACGCCAGATAATGCTAAAACGGCTGGTTGAAGATGTGGGTATAATCTTCGAAGACATGGCCTTGCCCCGTATGGCAGGGCGCATGCTAGGGTGGCTGTTAATATGCGATCCGCCGCACCAGTCGTCTGCCGAGCTTTGCGCAGCTATCGGGGGCAGCAAGGGATCCATCAGTTCTATGGCGCGGCTGCTTATTCAGGCTGGACTGGTGGAACGGATGGGCGTCCCGGGAGACCGTATCATCTACTACCGCATCAAGCCCGGCGCCTGGTTTGAGCTGATGAGAAATAGAATAGCCCACCTCACAGTTATGCGCCGTCTGGCTGAGAGAGGGCTGGAGCTGATGGCAGGCCTGGATGCCCAGACTAAGAACCGCCTTGAGGAAATTCATGATTTCTATGCCTTTTTCGAACAGGAAATGCCGTTGCTGCTGGAGCGCTGGCAGCGGCAACGCAACGAAGCCGGGCTAAACCGGGAATCAACTCAAACCGAACTACAGGAGACAGGGAGTGAGCTTAAATGAAGAATATACTTGTCTTAGCGGTTACCATTTTGCTGGTCATCTCGACACTGGGTCTTGCCGGTTGCCGCGGTAATTCCCAGGAAAGCCCGCAGGTAGTGGAGGTGCAGCGGGGCGATATCATTATTACCGTCCCGGCTGACGGCACTCTGGACATGCCCCACGAGGTCAAGTTACGCTTTGGCACTCCAGGCACAGTGAAACAAATATTCGTTGCCAAGGGGCAAAGAGTCACAGAGGGTACACTATTAGCCAAGCTGGATGACACGACTCAAAAGCTAGCCATAGCCTCAGCCCAGTATAATGTAGAATTAGCTATGAATGAACTGGTGGAAAAGATACACCCGGCGGTAATGGGCTACCCAAAAATGTATCCTGATACCAGCACTGTCCTTCGTGTGGAACAGGCTCAAGAGGAACTAGGGCGAGCACAAAAATTCCTCGAGCAAGGCAAATATCAAGAGGCTGCAGCTGAACTACGTCTTGCTAAGCATGACCTTGAAGCAAGTTACAAAATGTTCAATGTTCCGGAAATAGCTATGTCTTTGCAGGGATATGATGAGTTCCTAGGTGCACCGGTCGACAACTATCCTGATATCTCTAAGGCCATCAAGCTCCTAGAACAAGACCTGGCAAGATTGGCCGAAATACAAACGCTTATTGAGCAGGGTAGCTACGAGGATGGTAAGGCTAAATTGAATACCGCCCAATACAAGTTGAATGAAACTCATCAGCTGGTCAAAAGCCTGAGTGGCAGGATAAGAGTATCACAAAGAATCGGCGAGTGCTGTCAACAACAAGCAGGACAAAGTGCAGAGACGTCAACCGGATTGATGCCACTGCCCTACCCTGATACCTCAACTTCCCTCGCTTGGCTGAGGCAGGTTGAAGAAACTCTACAAAAGATACAAGCGTGTAAAAAGGAGGAGAGTTGTGACGCACTGGAGCTGACCACACTGCTGCGCATGGCTCAGCATGATGTGGAAATGAGCCAGACAATACTCGAGGACAATGAACTGATTTTCAGGGGCGGCCTCAACCTGAAAGCTTTGAGGACTTATAACCTCAATCTGCAAATCGCCGAAGGAGACCTGAAGCGGTATAAGGAAGAGCTCATGAAAACAGAAATCCTGGCGCCTTTCGATGGCACCGTAGTTGATATCGGCGTGAAGGAAAATGACCAGCTTTCCTCTTTCGACTATTCGTCCAAGACCGCCGTTCACCTGGTTGACACCAGCACAGTTGAGATGGATGGGGTAGTGGATGAGATAGATATTTACAAAGTCAAAGTGGGCCAGAAAGCTATTGTAATCGTGGATGCCCTGCCCGATGTAGAGCTGAAAGGCAAGGTAACCTTCATCTCACCTTTTGGCACAAGGGAAACCGGCGTCGTCGAGTTCCCAGTTACTATTTTCCTGGAACCCACTGAAATAGAGCTTAAAGGAGGTTTAACCGCCACCGCTGATGTTATAGTCGAAGAACACAAAAACATCATAATGGTACCTAACAGAGCGATTAAAGGCTCTCCGGGAGACTACTGGGTGGAAGTGGTGATAGATGAGAAGAAAGTGTCAACTGAAAAAAGACCGGTTGTCTTGGGTGCTCAGAACGACCAATTCAGCGAGGTAATCTCCGGGCTCAGTGAAGGGGAAAGGATTATTGTCGAGGCAACCCGCAGTCGAGTGCCTACATCCTTCTGAGAACAACCAGCGATTCAAATGATATAGCATTACTTTGCTACCTGTAACAGCAATGATTGACCTGGAAAACATAGTAAAAATCTATAAGCTGGGAGACGTCGAGGTTACTGCCCTTGATGGAGTAACCTGTTGCATCGAGACAGGAGAGATGGTCTCGATTATGGGACCATCAGGCTCAGGAAAATCTACCTTACTGAATCTCATCGGCTGTCTGGACAGACCAACTTCAGGAAGATACGAACTAGATGGCACAGACGTCAGCCGTTTAAATGATGACCAACTGGCTGAGATAAGGAATAAGAAAATAGGCTTCGTTTTTCAGTCTTTCAACCTGCTGCCACGAACCACAGCCGTAGCCAATGTAGAGTTACCGCTAGTCTATAGTGGTGCCAGTAATAAACGCCAGCGTGCTTTTGAAGCCCTAGAATCAGTGGGCATGGCCAATCGTGCCCACCACCGCCCTACTGAGATCTCCGGCGGCGAGCAGCAGCGGGTAGCTATGGCCCGAGCCTTAGTCAACAACCCATCCCTTATTCTAGGTGATGAACCCACCGGTAATCTGGATACACAGACAAGCAAAGGCATTATGCTGCTTTTGCAGCGACTCAATAGCCAGGGTATCACTATTGTCCTCGTCACCCACGAAGAGGACATCGCTGCCTACACACGGCGCACGATTTATCTTAGAGATGGTAAAATTGTTAGTGAGAGGAAAAGATGAACCTCTGGGAAAGCATTATCAGTTCATGGCAAGTCCTACACACTAACAAGATGCGGTCTAGCCTGACCATACTTGGCATCGTAATCGGCGTCAGTGCCGTCGTCTTCCTGGTGTCCTTCGGCAGAGGGCATGAAGCCAACATTACTGGCATCTTTGAGAGCATGGGCGCTAACGCCATCTACATCACCAGCGCAACAAGCATGACGCAAGGAATTTCTGGAGCCACAGCCAGTATCACTCTCGAAGATGCCGAGGCTCTAGCTAATCCCAACCGTGCCCCATCTGTAGCCTTGGTTGCCCCCATGACTGAAAAACTGGCCAAGGTCGTCTATGGCAATGAAAATGCTACCGTTAACATCATGGGTGCCACTCCCGACATTGCACAAATCATTAGCTACCCCGTAGCTGAAGGGGAGTTCATTTCTGAGCAGGATGTCAAGAGAGGAGCCAGAGTCGCCGTACTTGGGAGCAAGACAGCCACGGACCTTTTCGGCACTGAAGACCCTATAGGTAAAACCATCAGGGTAAGCGGCACCCAGTTCGAGGTTATCGGTGTCCTCGAAAAGAAAGGCGGCTTCATAGGCTCCGCAGATGATTTCGTCCTCATCCCCCTGACCACAATGCAGTCGAGACTCCTGGGAGAGACATCTGCTAGGGGGCGGCCCATCCAGACTATCGCTGTCAAAGCAGTGAGCACCGACCAAATAGATGCCGCCAAAGAGGAGGTTACCTCTATCCTGCGGCAGCGCCATAACATCAGAGAAGGAAAAGATGACGATTTTACCATCATCGATATGCAAGAAATACTCAGCAGTATGCGTGAGGTGCTCGGCATAATGCAGGTATTCCTGGGCAGTGTTGGAGCTATTTCCCTCCTTGTCGGTGGCATCGGCATCATGAACATAATGCTGGTCTCAGTGACTGAACGCACACGGGAAATCGGCATCCGAAAAGCCGTGGGTGCCAAACGCCGGGATATTCTACGTCAGTTCCTGGTTGAGGCCTCAATGCTTAGTCTGACTGGTGGGATAATCGGCCTTACTATAGCTGCGCTGGGAACCTGGGCGATTACTGGCGTACAACTTGGACCGTACCCCGTCAAAGCCCCAATGTCACCTGACATCGTAATTATTGCCATCTCAGTGGCAGTCTTTGTAGGGCTAGCTTCTGGCATTTACCCCGCCTACAGAGCTGCTGGACTTGACCCAATTGAATCACTACGCCATGAATAACGCTAACAAGACAATCGAGAACTTTCGATTGTTAACGTGAACAAAGGTGGGGAGGACTGAAACTCCCGTTTAAAAACAGAGTTTTAAACGGCTTAATAGCGCTACTTGCCTTGAACTAAAGACAGAAACTCAGCGCGCGTTGCCGCCCGAGTCCGAAAAAGCCCTCTAGTTGCCGAAGTGAGAACATTGCTTCCCGGCTTCTTGATGCCACGCATTGTCATACACAAATGCTCTGCTTGAATGATCACAGCAACACCATCTGGCTGCACAGCCTCAAGAATAGCATCAGCAATCTGTGACGTCATCCTCTCCTGTAGCTGAGGACGCTTGGCGAATATCTCTACCACTCGCGCCAACTTGCTCACCCCAACAACTCGCCCCTCTTTATTAGGAATATAACCGACATGAGCCACACCATAAAACGGCAGGAGATGATGCTCACACATAGAGTGAAAGGGAATATCCTTCAAAATCACCATTTCACGATGCCCCACTTCAAAACCTACAGTTAATTCTGCTTTGGCATCCATATCCAACCCGGAAAAAACCTCAGCATACATCTCAGCAATCCGCTGCGGTGTGCCCTGCAGCCCTTCCCTTCGAGGGTCATCGCCGATAGCTTCGATTATAGCCAATACCGCTGTTTCAATCTTAGATAGGTCAACCACTGCTGCCTCCTCTTTTGTTACTATCCGCTAGCGTCTTCTATAGGTATCACGGTCAAGCCCAACCTAAAGTTCGTTCAACTATCCTTACGTCGGCAGGCAACTCCGGGAATGGTTCAACAAACTTTGCCGGGAGGCTGGGGTCTTTTAGCCCGGTGCCAGTAATAATGCAGACCACCTTTTTACCTGAAAGCTTCAGCCCTTGCCCAGCCATCTTAATGAGACCAGCCACAGAAGCTGCTGAGGCTGGCTCGCCGAAAACCCCTTCCTTCCTTGCCAAAAGCTTATAGGCAGCCAGAATCTCGTCATCGCTGACGCAGTCAATGACCCCACCTGATTGATCCCGAGCAGCTACTGCCCCTTGCCAGCTAGCCGGATTACCAATTCGAATCGCCGTAGCCAAGGTTTTTGGCCTCTTGACAATTTTGCCCTTAACTATAGGCGCTGCCCCTTCGGCTTGAAAACCCATCATCTTAGGGGTTCGGCTTGCCTTGCCCGCCTGCTTATATTCGACAAAGCCCTTCCAATAGGCGGTGATATTTCCGGCATTGCCCACTGGGATAAAAAAGTAATCAGGCGCATCACCCAAATCGTCTACAATCTCAAAAGCTGCCGTCTTCTGACCTTCAATTCGGTACGGATTCAGCGAATTAACCAGCGTAACTGGGTGCTTTTGAACTAGGCTGCGAACTATTTGGAGAGCCTGGTCGAAATTGCCCTGTATAGCGATGATTTTAGCCCCGTAAGCAATAGCCTGAGCTAACTTCCCTAAAGCAATCTTGCCTTTTGGTACAATAACGACAACATCAAGACCAAATCTAGCTCCATAAGCAGCGGCTGAAGCGCTGGTATTCCCAGTAGAAGCGCAAATCACACAGCGACTGCCATCTTCCACTGCCTTGGCTATGGCTACAACCATGCCCCGGTCTTTAAAAGAGCCACTGGGATTACAGCCCTCAAGCTTAAAATAAAGCTCACCGCAGCCAAGCTCCTTCTCTAAGGCAACGGACTTGACCAGAGGAGTATCTCCCTCACCCAGCGTTATCAGAGGAGTAGCCGGGGTAATCGGTAGAAAATCACGGTATCTGATTAGAACACCCCGTCCCATTTTCTTTCCTAAGCCTCTACCCGAACAAAATTAGTGATTTCCTTGACTACAGCCAAACGCTCGGTTTTCTTAAGGGCCTGCTGGACTGCCTGCTCTTTAGCTGGATGAGTCATTATCACAATCTCAGCAATCTGAGTAGATGGGTCGGTCTCTTTCTGAATTACCGAGGAAATACTAATGGCGTGGTCACCCAATATTTTAGAGATTTGCGCCAAAACGCCTGCTTGGTCAGCAACGCTCATTCTCATATAATATCGAGTCTCTATCTCAGCCATAGGTTTAACAGTCCGTCCGCTTGCAAAAGGTAACCTTGGAATATCAGTCGTTCCACGGTTGATATTTTGAGCTATCTTGATAATATCGGAAACGACTGCACTTGAAGTTGCTCTGGGGCCAGCTCCCTCACCATAGAAGATAACCTTCCCCACCAGGTCGCCTTCCACATGAATGGCGTTGTAAACGCCATCTACCTTAGCCAGCAGAGAATCCTCGGGGATAAATACAGGATGAACACGAGCTTCAATAGAATCCCCAGATCGTTTGGCAATAGCCAGAAGCTTTATGGCATAACCCAATTCCCGAGCATAGCGAAAATCACGAGCCTGGAGCCGTGAAATCCCCTCATGGTAAACATTCTCTGACCTAACTTCAGTGCCGAAAGCAATGGTTGTCAGGATAGCTAGCTTATAGGCAGCATCAACTCCTTCTATATCCTTGGCTGGATCAGCTTCAGCATAGCCTAACTCCTGAGCCTTTTTCAAAGCCACAGAAAAATCCAGCCCTTCCTTAGCCATTCGAGTCAAAATATAATTAGTTGTTCCATTAACAATTGCATAAATAGCTGAAATATCATTAGCCACCAGGTCTTCCTGAAACGGAGCAATTAGAGGTATACCACCGCCAACACTAGCCTCATAGCGAAGAGCCACTTGATGGTCTCGAGCTACAGTCAGAAGCTCGCTCCAGTGTTTGGACATAACCTCTTTATTAGCAGTAACAACATGCTTGCCGCGAGTTAGAGCCTCTCTTATATATTCGAAGGCAGGATGTTCACCACCGATAAGCTCCACAACTATATCTACCTCAGGATGGCTCGCTAGCTCCTCAAACTGAGTAGCAAAAATACGATGCTCAATTCCCAATGAGCCGTGCTTAGCTGAGTCTTTCTCTAACACCTTCTTTATGACCAGTTTGCTGCCTGCTTCTCTAGTCAAAGTATCCATTTTGCCCATCAAGACCTTGGCCACGCCACCACCGATTACTCCCAAGCCCATCAAGCCGATACCAATGCTCTTCCTAGCCACCATAACGATTACCCCCTGTTCTTAAGAACTCGAGCCACTGCCCAGGACTTTTGCTCTTCAGTCAAATACGTTTCTATCGAGTTCTTTTCGCTCTGCTCACTAAGCAAGTCTTCAAAAAGTTTCAATTTCAGCGCATTCCTAGTCTCATCCTCGAACGCCCGATTGTCATCTCTATCTACGACCTTGACCAGCCAATAACCTCCCTTAGTTCGAACAGAGTCATCAGCTGCTGGTTGGCTCACAACACCTGGTTCAAGCTGCAGAGCAAGTCCCAGAGCAACCCTGCTACTGATTCCACCTTGTTGACTCCAACCCAAATCTCCCCCCTGCTCCTTACTCGCTGAATGCTGGGAATATTCCTTAGCCAAAGTGCCAAAATCCTCACCAGCTTCCATCCTAGCTCTTATCTCTTCTGCCTCCCGTCGACTCCCTAACAGAATTCCTCTAGCATGACTACCCTTTTTCTCGTCCTTCTCAATCACTTCCACCAGCCAGTACCCTATTCCTTTGGTGACTGACCCATCATAACTCGGCTCGCTGAGCACTCCTGGCTCAAGGTTAAAAGGAATGTCTTTAAGTAATGAATCTCCTAAATCTCCCAGAAACACATAAGCAAAATCTTTAGGCAGCCAGCCTAAATCGCCGCCTTTCTCCTTAGTTGTTGCTTCCAGAGAGTATTCCTTCGCCAGAGCAGCAAAATCATCTCCAGCTTTCAGCCTATCTGTGACTGTCTTAGCTACCTCGTTGCTTTCCAAAAACATTGCTTGAACCTGCACCTGTTCACACTCAGTCGGCACTTTCGGGTCAAAGTAGCTTTGAAGTAGTCTAGCTGCCAGCAATCTAGAACTAATTGTGTCCCTGTACACCTTATCATAAGGGAGACCCAGACTTTTAAGCTCACTATTTACTTCATCTGCACTCACACCAAAACCGAGGCCTGCAGATACCTTCCTTATTACCTCACCAGATTCGATGACTTTAATAAGCTCATCTGCCATAGCTGAGGTCGCAGTAGAATCCTTCCCTCGACTATAAAGTTCGAGCAACTTTATGTAATAATCCATATCAAAGACAGTACCATTTATTTTCACCACAGGCTGATGGAGCGGTTTAACTTGCTCATCGTAATATCCATAGCCAATATACCCCACAATCAAAGCAAAAAAGAGGATTCCAACAATGACTATGATACGCTGGATACGTTGCTGGCGCTGCCACTTAGATAACTGGCGCTTAGTAGGTGGCCGTTTCAATTCGGTTCTCTTCTGCTTCTTAGCCAAAGTCCACGTCCCTTTCTTAGCTAAATGTAACTTGAGCGGAATTCACATTGTCTGAATTAGCCACTTATGATAACATATTGCCCAAGGCAAAGCCACGGGGTGTAGCGCAGCCTGGTAGCGCACCTGAATGGGGTTCAGGTGGTCGCCGGTTCAAATCCGGCCACCCCGATACCTACTTGTCCAACATTAACTCTGGCGCACCAAGCAGTTTAAAAAATCCCGGATACCACTTAAAAGCAACGCTATCGTTTTCAGAAGACATGCCCTGGGCTGTAACAATGGCCAACTGAGTGATACAAGAGGACTAAGTCACTTCATTACCGCAACTTAAATGATGAGATTATTGTAGAGAAAGGATAAGATTCATACCCAGCCTTGTCCGCTGCTGTGTCTACTTTGTAAAGGTGTGTCTCCGTCTGCTTGAAGTAGGCCTCTCCACGGAAGGTTTCATAGTAGTCCGTCTCATACTCGTAGAAAAGATACCAGTCCCAAAAGCCCTCCATCGGTCTATCTTCAAGTTTTATCACTTCACCCCAAGCTGTTCCCAGGGAAATAAGCCAGCGCTGGGCAGCTTCTCTAGCTGTCATGCCTTCTACGACATCTATCATGACTGAACCTCTGCGGGTCGGAGACGTTATGAGGCATTTTGTCCCGTCTTCAGACACCTCGACCTTCCAGGTGTATGGATAGTTGATGGTATACCGCCCAGCTTCATTGGTATATGTTGTGTAACCCGTCTTACCACAAGCAACAAAAGGGCTAAACAGCAAGACAATAAGCCCTAGAATCAGAAACCAAAACCTTTTGTAGTTTATCACTTGAGCCTCCTCATAAGGTGATTGCAAAATTTGCGTCGTAGTCATCCCCGCCGCAGAGCAAAGTGGAAATATCTACTCAGAAAATCAACATACCGTTATGCCTCTCGTGCTAATAGGCTCCAAGAATTATATAATTCTCTAATTAAATCAAAGGAGGCCACAGATGTCAACCGTCCTATATTAGAAGAAAGGACACATCGCCTATGTAACCATCAATCGCCCCAAATTGATGAATTGTATCAATTCCGAGACATGGATGGCAATGAACGAGATATGGCAAGATTTCAAAAAAAACCGAGCTCTATGTTGCCATATGAACCGGTGCTGGAAACAAACCATCTTGCGCTGGTTGGGATCTCAAAGAGATGCTGAATGACCCTGCCTCCGTTCCATGGAAAACGATAGAGGAATCCAGAGAGCTTGCCTGGAATGGGCCCGGATTCGACGGTATCACCATGGGTATGGAATTTTGGAAGCCAATCATCGCTGCCATCAACGGCTACTGTATTGCCGGCGGCAATGAAATCGCACTGCCTGTGATATCAGGATCGCCGCAGAACACGCTGAATTCGGCCACCAAGAGGTACGCTGGTGCATGATGCCCGGAGACGGCGGCTGCCAGAGATTACCCCGGGTGGTTGGCTTAGGCAGAGCATTGGAGCTAATTCTCACCGGACAGAGAATCAGCGCCCAAGAGGCTTACCGCATAGGGCTGGTAAACAAGGTGGTGCCGGCTGAACGACTTATGTCTGAAGCCACTAAAGTAGCGGAGACAATTTGCCAACGTTCCCAACTCGCAGTGCAAGCCTGTAAAGAAGCTATCACCCGAGGCATCGGGACACCTCTGAGAGAAGGGCTAGCTTATGAGAACCTGCTGCTCCAGCAGCTGTTTACTACCGAGGACCGCTTAGAAGGCTCTAGAGCATCCGCCGAGAAGAGGGCACCACTCTGGAAAAACCGATGAAAAGTGGGATACTGTGCTGCACAGGTCTAATATTTAACATCGGGAGCGTCTGGGCACCTTCTCACATCAGTATAAAGTGCTGAATATCATGCATAGTTCCTGTTCGCTTCTTCCTGAATACTGCCTTTACCCTCATTCCAATAGCTATTTTCTTCTCATCAGTCTCATCAAGCCAATGCATCAAGCAAGTGTCTGCTCCATCTAGTCTGACATACACATCGGTATAAGGTACATTCACTGGCTTTCCATTGCTAGGATTAATGTAAGGTAGCTTTACTATGGTAAACATCTCAATCACACCCTCAGGTCCTACTTTTACCCATTCCTCCATCTTGGCAAAACAAGGCCCACATACCTCCCTTGGCGGGACATAAACTGTACCACAAGATGGACACTTGGTGGCATATATTTTCTTCTCATCCCGCAGCCCGCGGAAAAACCTGCTCCAGTAAGGGCCACAATGCCAATTATATGGTATCTCAGCTTCCCCGGAATCAATCTTAATAAGCTCAGTCATTTCACCACCTGTTTTTGCCATATCTCCTCCCTTATGGTTTGGTATCTCTTAATATGGTTACATCAGACCAACTACAAGAGCCGAAAGCAGTGGCTAGAGCTGTCTTTACGTTAGGAACCTGTCTATCACCAGCCTTCCCCATAACCTGAAGAGCTGCCTCCCCGACCCTAATCATAGCCGTAGCCCCAATGGGATTGGTCGCAAGCGGTCCTCCAGACGGATTTATCGGAAGCTCTCCGTCCATATTGAAAACTCCCTTCCGTATCAGATTTGGTGCTTCACCCCGACCACACACCCAAAGAGATTCCATCCACTTAACTCCTGTTGTAGAAGCTGGTAAGTAAAGCTCCATGACATCAATCTCTTTCAGAGGGTTGGTGATGCCGGCTCTCTTGTAAGCCCTTTCTGAAGCTCTCTCTAAGGTGAACATCTCCTCCCTTTGAAACGGTTCGCCCATATATACAAAATCGCGACTACCGGCTATAGCATGTACCCAGGCCGGTTTAGGAGCAATCTTTTCCGCCTTCCCCTCACATGCATAGATAAGAGCGCAGGCGCCGTCTGACCTGGGGCACATATCCAGCAGTTTAATAGGATAACATAACATCGGGGATTTCATTACATCTTCTACGGTAATTTTCATTCGTAGATGTGCATAAGGGTTGTTTAGGGCGTTATTGTGGTCTCTAACAGATACCAGAGCAGCATCTTCTTCTGTGGCGCCGAATCGTTTCATGTAATTGGTATATTCCGCTGCTAGAGGTCCGATAGCTCCGGCAAAAAAATCTCTCTCTATTAGTGGTTGGCAACAAGTAGTGATAGCTGCTGTAGTATCAGACTCAGAATTCCTTTCCCACCCAATAGCTAAAACTACGTCAAAAAACCCCGAAGCAATATGATAATAGCCCGCAGTTGCTATAGTCATACCACTGGTGCCCCCTGTGGTCAGCTTCATGATTGGCTTCATAAAGGCACCTGACCCATCCACACTCCACCCATCTACATAATTGATTGCCTCAAAGTGGTCCATGTTGCCAATAACAATAGCATCAATATCCTTTATGGTAAGGTTGGCATCTTCAAGAGCACTCATTACAGCTTCATTTATCAGCTCCTGACCGTTAACATCGTCCCTTTTGGCGCAATGATGAGTCTGCCCTATGCCTACAATAGCTGTCCTTCTCGCCATTTTTATGCCTCCCTGCTTACTTTTCGCTAGCTAATATCCATACACAATGTTGCTGAGCACATACACCATTAATCCCGTGGGCTAAGGCAACTTTTGCCCCGGGAACCTGTCGCTTTCCAGCTTCTCCCCTCAGTTGAAGCGCCGCTTCAGCAATTCTTGCCAGACCAGCAACAAGAACACTATGCGCTGATAGAACTCCACCAGAAGGATTCACAGGAAGTTCACCTCCCATTTGGGTCTTGCCGCTTTCGATCAGCTTACCTCCATCTCCCTTGCCACAAAATCCCAGAGCCTCATACCACATCAATTCCATATAAGAAAAAGCGTCATAGACCTCGGCGATATCTATCTCATGCGAGGGATTAGCGATACCCGCCATTTGATAAGCTTTTCGCGCCGCGCTCTCTAAAGCTGTGGAGTATGTTAAGTCTCTCTCCCCAAGCCGATAAGCATCGGTGCAATGTGCCACCCCTTTGACCCAGATAGGCTTCTTCGCCCATTTCTTAGCCTCCCCTTCAACAGCAAAGATAACAGCACAAGCACCGTCAGTAATAGGCGATGTGTCTAAAAGCTTGATAGGGTCTGCCAATTTAGGTGACTTCATGACATCTTCCACGGTAATGTCTAGAGGCAATTGAGTATACGGGTTGTTCCTGGCGTTCTTATGATTCTTGACCGAAACAAGGGCACACTGCTCCTCGGTAATCCCGAACCTTTTCATATATGCTCTTGCCTGCAGTGCTGAGGAAGAAATAGCATCAAGCCCTAAAGAACGCTCATAAATTGGGTCAAAAGCCGCATTAGAAATAATCCTCGGGTTCCCCTCTGAGACCTTAGAATGAGCTACCACCAGGGTGGTATTATATCCAGATAGGACACGCATAAGACCATAGAAAGCTCCGAAAGCTCCATCACACTCCACAGTAGATGCATCTTTGCCATGACATCCCGCAGCATCTGCGACTGCCATGCAAGAAATGGTTCGCCCGTCCCAAAAATCATTGGAAATGGTCACCACATTGTCAATATCCTTTATCTTCATTCCTGCGTCATCAAGTGCCCTACTGGTAGCTTCATAGACTAATTCAGCAAAGATACCATCTTTCTCTTTTTCATATTTCGTCTGTCCGATTCCAATTATAGCTGCTCGTTCCATTTGCTTGCCCCCTAAACTGGTTTGAAATACTTGATATCCAGATAGTTTCCTTTCCTCTCTTCCCTGAATACCGCCTTCATTCTTAGCCCTTCTTTCAGTTGCGTTAAATCTGCTTCCCCAATAAGGTGAACCATTCCAGTATCAGCCCCTTTTAGCTTGATGATACCGTAAGCCAAAGGTGTCTCCACAGGATGTATAGCAGGCTCACTATAACGCACAATCGTGAAAGTCTCCAATATACCCTCATCGCCTAACTCTACCCACTCACTCATCTGGGCTAAGCACTGGTGACAAAGTTTCTTGGGAGGTACAAAGACCGTCTTGCATTCAGGACAGCGGATCCCATAGATCCTCTTCTCATCTCGCAGGCCAATAAGGAACCTGCTTGCTATCTTGCCCGCTGCCCAAGTGTAAGGAACCTTAATCCTCCCCTTCTGAATCAACATACCTTCTTTCTCAATAACCTCAAAAAGTACCTCTGGTTTCCCTTCCGGCATCTTAACCCCCTATCTCATATTTGCATTTGGCGCTTGGCCATCAAATGCATTAGCATGCAAAGCTCATTTACTCCGAGCCTGCTTAACGAACTGCCTTAGCCAAGAAAGCATTCTATCTACCTCCATTCTATTTGTCAAATTGGTGGTGTGCGGTGTCAAATCGACATACGTGTTGACAATCCTTAGGAAAGTAGAGTATATTTAACAGCCGGGGAAATCCCTGAGAAGCCAGCTTATTGACATGCTGCCGAATTCTGGAACAACTTGTTCGCCAAGTCCTCCAAAGGCAGAGTTTGGATTACCATAGGAGCTAAGCCACCAAGTTTCAGTGAGTTCTCGCATGCTCAAGTCTATATTAATCGCTAATCGCGGAGAAATCGCACGGCGGATAATCAGGACTGCCAAGCGATTAGGTATCCAGACCATAGCCATATATTCAGATATAGACGAGATAGCCCTGTTCGTTCAGGATGCAGACAGAGCAGTAAAGGTTGGAAGTGCTAAACCCAAAGACAGCTATCTTAATATTGACAACATTACTGCAATAGCTAAAGAGTTAGGCGTAAGCGCCATCCATCCTGGATACGGCTTCTTAGCAGAAAGGTGGGAGTTCGCCCAAAGATGCGAAGAGGAGGGCTTAATATTCATCGGACCAAAGTCTAATGTCATTAATAGTATGGGCGATAAAGCTCGCTCCCGTGAAATTGCCACAAGCTTGGGAATACCTACTCCACCAGGGAGCAGTATATTAAGCGGCGTTGAGGAGGCAAAAGACTGGGCAACCAAGCTCTCCTTTCCAGTTATTTTCAAGGCATCAGCTGGAGGTGGCGGCATAGGCATGAAAAAAGTGGAGAGTATGGAAGAAGTGGCAGAAGCCTTCGATGCCACTACAAATCGAGCTAAATTGGCTTTTGGTGATGACAGGGTTTACATCGAAAAGTATCTAGAGTCGCCACATCATATAGAAATCCAAATACTGGGAGACAGCAAGGGCAATGTGGTTACTTTCCCGGAAAGAGAATGCTCGGTACAGAGACGACATCAAAAAGTGATTGAAGAGTCACCTTCCCCTTTCACCACGCCTGAGCTAAGACAAGGAATAAGGCAAGCAGCCAAACGGCTGGCTCAAGAGCTCGGCTACACCAATGCTGGAACTGTAGAGTTCGTCGTTGACAAGCATAGGAATTTCTACTTCCTAGAAATAAACACCAGGCTTCAGGTGGAGCATCCGATCACGGAGATGATCACTGGCTTTGACCTGGTTGAGGAACAAATCAGGATCGCCTCAGGCGAACCTCTATCCATTAAAGAAGATAACCTAAAATGGAATGGTTGGGCTATTGAAGCCCGTATCTATGCTGAGGATTCAGAGAATTTCTACCCATCTCCAGGCAAGATGATCTCTTACATAGAGCCCTCCGGTAAAGGAATACGAGTTGATTCTGGATACAGAGCCGGAGACACGATCAGTCAATTTTACGACCCCTTAATTGCCAAGTTAATCGTTTGGGGCGAAGACAGAGATAAAGCTATAATAAGGATGCAAAAAGCTCTGGATAATTATGAGATCACTGGCATTAAAAATAACATTCCTTTCTTGAAGAAAGCTTTTGATTCCGAAAAGTTTAAATCAGGAAACTATAATACGCACTTCATATCGAGGTTAAAGGAGGGAAAAAATGGGTGACGTAATGAGGCAGGAAGTCAAGAAACTCTCAGACCTCCGTGAAGAAATCAAGAAGATGGGGGGCGAAGAGGCTATCAAAAAACACCATGAGAGGGGAAAACTGACTGCTCGGGAGAGACTTGACCTTCTAATCGAAAAGGGGACATTTGTTGAAGTCGGCATGCTTGGTAGCGAGTTTGGTGTTGATAAGCTTGTCCCTGCTGATGGATGCATCACTGGCTATGGCAAGATAAATGACGGGGTTATCCTCAGAGATGTAGCCGTGGCAGCCTACGATTTCACGGTCAGAGGCGGCTCCATGGCAATGGTCAAC
The DNA here is from genome assembly GCA_016865855.1 of Chloroflexota bacterium. GTDB lineage: Bacteria > Chloroflexota > Dehalococcoidia > GIF9 > UBA5629 > 9FT-COMBO-48-23. Next base: position 20,758 of record VGNX01000005.1, read on the forward strand.
GAGACTAAGGTGAGCAGAATAAGAGAAATCGCTCTTAAGCAGAGAATCCCCATGATATGGCTGGGTGATTCAGGAGGTGCCCGGGTCAGTGGTGGAGGGCTCAGTGGCGAGAGGGTAGCATTGTTTGCTGAGTCCGGCTACCTCTTTAAAGAGGAATCGCTGATGTCAGGCATAATCCCGCAAATCGCGGCTATGATGGGGCCCGGATATGCTGGCACTGCTTACATACCTGGCCTCTCCGATTTCGTGCCCATGGTTAAAGGGACAAGTTTTATGGGTCTAGGAGGCCCATCTCTGGTGGAAATGGTGATTCGAGAAAAACTCACCGAAGACCAGCTTGGAGGGTCAAAAGTCCACTGTGAAATGAGTGGCTGTGGCGACCTGGAAGTAGAGTCAGACGAAGAGTGTATTAAGGCAATAAAGCAATATCTCTCTTTCTTTCCACAGAATTGCGACCACAAACCGCTCCGAAAGGAATGGACAGGAGACCCTGAAGCATTGATTTCCGACGGTATATTGAATGTTATTCCGGACAGTCCTCGAGAAGCTTACGACATGCACGACCTCATAAAATATATTGTGGACGACCGTTATTTCTTTGAAATGAAACCAAAATGGGGAAGGAATATTATTGTTGCGTTCGGGAGGATAGCTGGCTATTCGATTGGTATTGTGGCAAATAACCCCATGTTTTACGGTGGTGTCATTGACATAGATGCTGCTGATAAGGCAGCCCGTTTTATCTGGCTCTGCGATGCTTTCAATATCCCGCTTCTTTTCCTTTCCGATGTCCCTGGCTTTATGGTCGGGTCCAAAGCCGAGAAATCAGGGATTATAAGACACGGAGCCAAGATGATTCACGCCGTGGCTGAAGCTACGGTTCCCAAATTTACCCTAATCGTCAGAAAATCCTACGGCGCCGGCTATTACGCTATGTGCGGCCGGTCTTTTGACCCTGACCTGCTGATTGCCTACCCTGGCGCAGAGATATCAGTTATGGGCTCCGAGGGCATGGTATCCATTTTCGCCAGAAAACAGCTGGCCGAGGCTGAAAATCCACAGGAGATGGTTGAGCGGCTGGCCGACGAAATAAGACCGCAGATTAATATCTTTAAGACCGCTAAGTTTGGCATTGTTGATGATGTTATTGATCCAAGAGAGACTAGAAAGGTCTTAATCAGAGCTCTTGAATTCACCAAGGATAAGAAGATATTCAGACATCCCAGAAAGCATGGCGTCTACCCCGTTTAAGGAGGCCTCGAATGTACCAGACTATAACAATCGAAGTAAAAGACAAAGTGGCCACAATCACGCTATCCCGAGAAGAGAGGAGAAATGCCATCTCACCAACAATGATGACTGAACTTCTTGACGCCATAAAGAAATATGACGATGACCCAAACGTGCTCGCTATCGTGCTAACTGGAGCCGGCAGCAAAGTTTTTTGCGCCGGGGCTGATTTTGGAGAGTCTATGGGTGCCACAGCAAGCTTCCTTGAGCGCCATGAAGAGCAAAGGAAGTTCGCTGAGCTTTTCAAAATAATTAAGGGATTGAAGAAACCTTTGCTCGGCCGGATTAACGGTCATGCTCTGGGCGGCGGACTTGGTCTGGCTTGTGCTTGTGACATAGTAATTGCGGCTGACGACTGCCGCTTTGGCACACCGGAAATAAACGTTGGGCTGTTCCCCTACGTGATTATGGCAACCTTGCTTCGGTTCACTTCAGCCCCAAAACGGCTACTAGAAATGATGCTAACCGGTGAAAGAGTTGATGCCAAAGAAGCACAACAACTCGGCCTGGTGAATTATGCTGTACCCAGAGAGCAACTCGATGCAAAAGTTGACGAAATCACTAAAAAAATAGTCAACAAAAGCCCGGCTATCCTGAGACTTGGCAGAAGGGCTTTTTATACCATGCGAGATATGGAATATGAAAAGGCGCTAGAATATTTGGCGTCCATGCTGGCAATCAATACTATGGCTGAAGACGTAGCTGAGGGCATCGCTGCCTTTCTTGAGAAGCGGGAACCAGTATGGAAAGGAAAATGAAAGAGAGGAACAACCATGAGTTTAGAAGATAAAGTAGTAATAACTGCCGCCTTGACCGGAGTCGCAGCCAACAGAGACCAATGTAAATGGATCCCTTATACCCCCCAAGAGATCGGTGAAGAAGCGCTAAATGCATACAATGCAGGAGCTTCAATAGTACATATCCATGGTAGGGAATATGATGGCAGACCATCCTGGAGGGTGGAGATTTTTCGAGAGATTATGCAGGAGGTCAGGAAAAGGTGCCCTATCATAATAAACTTTTCCACTGGGGCTGTGGGCGTAGATAAGGATACAAGAATGGCTCATATTCGTGAACTGAAACCGGAAATTGCGGCGTTAAACATGGGGACAATGAATTATGCCAAATATAGCCAAAGACGTAAAAACTTCGTCTTCTCCGTGGTTTTCCAGAATCCGTTTGATGATATAATGTTCTTTTTGGATACCATGAACCAAAATGGCGTGAAGCCAGAATGCGAATGCTTCGACCTCGGGCATTTAGAGAGTATTTTCCCGTTAATGGATATGGGATTGCTTAAGAATTTTCAAGTAAGCCTGATTATGGGAGTGGTCGGTGGCATGGCTGCCACGGCTAGAAATCTGGCTCACCTGGCCACTGTGGTTCCTTCCGGTATAGCCTGGCAAGTCATCGGTATCAGCCAAGACCAGTGGCTCTTAATAGCTACAGCTTTGGCTCTGGGCGGGAATGTCAGAGTTGGTCTCGAAGATAACTTCTATCTATCGCCTGACGAGATGGCACAAGGGAACGGGCCGCTGGTAGAAAAAGCAGTACGAATGGCGCGAGACATCGGCAGAGAACCAGCAACGGCGGAGGAAGCTAAGATCATTCTAGGGTTGGCTGAAACAAAGGGCAAAGATTAAGTAACTGAGTTAAGCCAGCCATGACAGAAGTACTTTCACCTATTACAGGCAGTGTCTGGAAGATTGTGGTAGAAGTCGGTGCGGTAATCAGTGAGAGCGAAACTATTGTCATCTTGGAATCTATGAAAATGGAAATCAGAGTAAAGTCACCCCATAATGGGAAAGTGGTGGAAATCAGAGTAAAAGAAGGTGACTCCATTTTAGAAGATGATGTTATCGCCATCATCGAGCAGTGATTGCCTTAATTTCGAGCTCGGAGGGTAAATAGTATGGACTTTAGATTTACCGAAGAAGAGGTATCATTTAGGGAAGAGGTTCGCCAATGGCTTAAGCAAGAGATTCCGCAGAGGTGGACTGAACTTGATCCTGGGATTTGGGAAGAAACTGAGGAGTCTTGGGCACTTTCACGACAGTTCCAGCGCAAACTGGGGCAGAAGGGTTGGCTGACACCAGCATATCCTAAGGATTACGGCGGCTTGGAATTAAGCCACATGAAACGGCTCATTCTTGCCGAAGAATTGGCTTACAATAGAGCACCGATAAGCATAGAGGTAGAAATCACAGTAAACTGGGTGGCTCCCACCATCATCCTCTTTGGAACTGAGAAGCAAAAGGAAGACTATGTAACTAGGGTGGCAAAGGGTGATATAATCTTCTGCCTCGGCTATAGTGAACCAAATGCTGGCTCAGACCTTGCCGCGCTTCAGACACGCGCTGTAGAAGTTGGCGACGAATATGTGATTAACGGCCAGAAAACATGGTGCAGTTACGGCCACCTCGCTGACTATTGCTGGCTCGCTGCCAGAACCGACCCTGATGTTCCCAAGCATAAGGGAGTCAGCATGTTCGTCGTCGACATGAAGACACCAGGAATTACCGTACGCCCTCTGATAAACGTCCTGAATCGCCACTCTTTTAACGAAGTTTTCTTCGATGATGTACGTATCCCCAAGGAAAACCTGGTAGGGCAGAAAAACAATGGTTGGTACCAACTGGTGATCGCCCTAGACTTTGAACGCTCCTCCATTGGTGGGCCTGCTGCAAACCAACGGCTCATCGAAGAATTAGTCCACTACGCCAAAGAAACCAAGCGAAATGGAGAGCCCCTTGCCGATGACCCGCTGATCAGGAATGAGCTGGCAAATGTAGCAGTGGAGAATGAAGTTGCTCGCATGGTCTGCTATCGCATCGCCTGGATGTACAGCAAGGGGCTTCACCCCAGCTATGAGTCTTCTATGTCAATGGTTTTTGCCAGCGAAGTACTTAGACACATGGCTAACGTAGGAATGCGCATTCTGGGGCACTATGGGGAATTGGACAGGGATTCTAAATGGACTATCATGAACGCAAGGATAATGCGAATGTGTTTAAGCTCGCTCTCCATAGGCGTCGGTGGCGGCTCAAACGAGATTCAACGCAACATTATCGCTATGAGAGGATTAGGATTGCCACGCCAGTGAGTTTTGCCAAATCTGAGTTTAAACAAAGTTTTTAAGAAGGGAAAGTTATGGATTTCAGATTTAGCGAAAAAGAAGAGGCTTTTCGAAGAGAGGTCGAGGATTTCATAAAGAAGGAACTTCCTGCTGACTGGACTGAGAAGAATATCTATTGGCCTGGAGGATACGGCACTTTGGCAGAATTCGAAGTGGTCAACCCACAAATCGAACGATTCAGACGTGGTTTAGCTGAAAAGGGCTGGCTTACCATCTCATGGCCCAAAGAATATGGTGGAGCCGGACGGACCAACATTGAGCAGGCCATCTTCCACGAACGTATAAGTTACTACAGGGCACCTGCTGGAGAAGTGGCTACGGAAATCGGCGGCCCCACTATTATGCTCTTTGGCAGCGAGGAAATGAGAAGGGAATGGCTACCTAGGATAGCCAAAGGGGAAACAAGGTTCTGGCTGGCCTACAGCGAACCCAATGCTGGCTCCGACCTTGCCTCCCTACAGACCAGAGCAGTAGATGATGGCGATGACCTTATTATCAATGGCCAGAAAACTTGGAGCACCGCTGCCCACGTGTCACATTATGCCTGGATGGTCGTCAGGACAGACCCCACTGCCCCACCACATAAAGGCATTACGCTACTCATTGTAGATAATAACTCACCAGGTGTTACCATTCGCCCCTTGATAAACATCTGTGGCTTCCATTCGTTCAACGAAGTTTTTTTCGATAATGTACGGGTTCCTAAGAAGAACATCGTCGGCGAGAGAAACAAAGGCTGGTACTATCTGATGGTAGCCCTAGACTTCGAGAGGCTTGTGATCCCCATGGGGGGCTTCAGGCGAACCTTCGAAGAAATAACCCAATATGCCAAAGAGACAAAACACAATGGTCAGCCTCTAAGCCATGAGCCTTTAATAAGGAATAAACTAGCTGAGATAGCAATCCAAATTGAAGTAGCTTACATGTTCTTCTGGCAAACAGCCTGGATGCTCGATAAAGGGCTTGTCCCGAATATCGAGGCATCAGTGCTGAAGCTGGTTACCACCGAGCTAAGCCAGAAGCTGGCCAATGCCGGGATGCAGGTTATGGGACATTATGGTCAACTGGAAAGGAATTCCAAGTGGTCACCTTTGAGAGGAAGAGTTTCCGCTGGCTACTTAGATTGCATCTCTGCTCTCGTTGGTGCCGGCACTTCTGAAATTCAGCGCAACATCATCGCTATGAGAGGACTTGGGTTGCCCCGGGGATAGATAAGCCTGAAGAAGATTATGTAAACCTGTATAGATAGGAGGAATAAAATGGAACTTGGTCTGACTGAAGAACAGGAAATGCTGAAGACATCAGCCCGTGACTTTCTGGAAAAGGAATGCCCAAAACAACTGGTCAGGCAATTAGACGAGAGTGACAAGGGGTATTCCCCGGAACTATGGCGAAAGATGGCAGAACTAGGCTGGATGGGGCTGGTATTTCCTGAGAAATATGGTGGCAGCGGTGGCAGCTTCCTGGACTTGATAGTCCTGCTTGAGGCGATGGGATACAACATCCTGCCTGGCCCATTTCTTTCAACCGTAGTTCTCGGTGGCCTAACTATCTTAGCCGCCGGAAGTGAGGAACAAAAGAAGGAATTCCTGCCTAAAGTTGCCAATGGGGAGACGATTCTCACCCTTGCATTAACTGAGCCCAGCGCTGACTATAACGCAGCATCAATTAAGACCAAGACTACAGCACGTAACGATGGATATGTTATCAATGGCACCAAGCTTTTTGTCCCTGATGCTAACGTTGCCGACTACATATTATGTGTGGCTAGAACAAAAGAAGGGAAGAACCCAGAAGACGGAGTTGCCGTTTTCCTGGTCGATGCCAAAAGCCCGGGAGTCAAATGCACCCTCCTCAAAACCCTGGCTCGGGACAAACAATGTGAAATTATCTTCGACAATGTGACTGTACCAAAGAAGAACATACTGGGAAAGCCTGATCAAGGCTGGCCAATAGTGGAAGGGGCTATCCAGAAAGCAACAGTGGCAAAATGCGCTGAGATGGTCGGTGGCGCTCAAGCCGCGCTAGAGATGGCTGTCAGATATGCCAAGGAAAGAGTTCAGTTCGGCAGACCCATCGGCAGTTTCCAAGCCATCCAGCACTACTGTGCCAACATGGTAACAGATGTCGATGGTTCACGGTTCATTACCTATAAGGCAGCTTGGGAGGTAAGCGAGGGACTTCCAGCCACCATGGATGTGGCTATAGCTAAAGCCTGGATCAGCGAAGCCTATGGGCGAGTTACCCTCTTAGCACACCAGATATTCGGGGCCATTGGTTTTACCATGGACCACGATATCCACCTCTACTATAGGCGGGCGAAGGCTGGTGAGATAATGTTTGGCGATGGGGATTTCCAACGTGCTATCGTGGCCAGCGAGTTAGGACTCTAATTTAACCTGTCATTGCGAGCAAAGTGTGGCAATCTCTGGGATTGGAAAGTCTACAGGCTGTCCGAAAATGTAGTCCCGACCCTTTAGGGTCGGGCTCCCGAGGCTAAAGCCTCGGGGCTACATGTTTAATGTATATCACCAATGAGCTATAATTTTTCCCGCAACGTGGGAGAGACAGATTGCCAGTTAGAGTTTTCGGCCAGCCTCTCTATTCTTTTACCAGTTTACTTTCTCCAGGCCTTTGAGCCCCAAAATCTGCCTGGCCTCATCGGGAGTAGCTGGCTCCAGTCCCAATTCCCGAGCTATGCGCACTATTTTCTCCACCTGGTCGGCATTGCTCTTGGCCAAGACGCCTTTGCCTGCATACAAGCTATCCTCCATACCGACCCGTACATTACCACCCATAACCAGAGACATGGTACACATCGGCAACTGATGACGACCAGCAGCACATACTGACCAGACAAAATCGCCGACTGTCTCGCGAGCGCTGTTATACAAGAACAGCAAATTATTTGGTGATGCCGATATACTACCTAGAATACCCAGGACAAATTGAAGATAAACAGGTTTTTTAAGGTATCCCCTCTGCAGCATAAAGGCAACATTATTGATCATGCCGGCATCGTATATTTCAAGCTCCGGTTTTGTCTCATTTTCGCTGAAAGCCTGGCTGAATTCGCGCAATGTCTTAAAAGTATTAGGGAAAATGAAATCCCAAGTGCTTTCCAAATATGCCTTCTCCCAGGGAAATTTGAACTCTCTAACCGCCTCTGCTATGGGAAACAGACCGAAATTGATCGAGCCGAAATTAAATGATGCTAGTTCTGGCTTAAAGGTTGTTACTGCTTTCACACGCTCCGCTGTGGTCATACCTACACCACCACCAGTGCTCAAGCAAAGAACCATATTGCACTTACTCTTTACCTTGGTTACCACCTCCCGGAATAACTCCATGTCAGAACTCGGCTGTCCGGTTTCCGGGTTGCGCACATGGATATGGGCTACAGCTCCACCAGCTTCATACACTCTTACCGCCTCATCAGCGATCTGCTGAGGCGTTATCGGTAAATACGGAGACATACTGGGAACATGGATGCTACCAGTAATAGCCGCAGTAACTATAACCTTATCCATAAATCTCTCCCCCTATCTTAATCCTTAATATCATTGCGAGGAGCAGTTGTGGGGTATAGCCGAAGCAAACCCGAGACAAGATTCCTCGCTTACGCTCGGAACAAGCTCCGCAATCCCATGATAAGCATTAGATTGCTTCGCGGAGTTTATCCTGAGTAGATCCTTCGGTCACTTCGCTCTCTCAGGATGACAAAAACGAAGGGCTCCCCCCGAATGACAGAAAGCGAAGGGCTCGCAATGACAGAAAAGTGTGCTGGCAAATCACGCCAGCCACCGCTTCCGCCTCTTGTAGTGCTTCACCTCGCGGTAGCTTCTCCTTTGCCCCACTTTACTCAGCCCCAGGTAAAACTCCTTTATATCCTCATTGTCTCGTAGCTTCTCAGCCGGCCCATCCATAACCACTCTGCCATTTTCCATCACATAGCCGTAATCAGCTAGTTCTAGTGCTGCCTTGGCATTTTGCTCTACCAATAAAATGGATGTTTTCTCCTCAGTGTTGATTCTTTTTACTATATCGAAGATTTCTCTCACCAGTATTGGACTTAGTCCCAGAGACGGCTCATCTAGAAGCATTAGCTTCGGACGCGCCATGAGCCCCCGCCCCATCACCACCATCTGCCTCTCACCCCCGGAAAGGTAACCAGTTGTGGCATGGCGAAGGTCTTTAAGCTTCGGGAAATAGTCATAAACCATGTCCAAATCTTTACGTACTGCTGCAGCGTCGCTCCGGGTATATGCACCTACCTTCAAGTCCTCTTCCACGCTCAGGTGCCCAAACATAGGTCTCCCTTCCATAACCTGGACAATACCTAGCTTGACCACCTCTTCCGGAGGCATTTCGTCTATCCTTTTCCCGTCGAACTCGATGCTGCCGTCACTAACTTCGCCCTCCTCAGTGTAGAGCAATCCTGAAATTGCCTTTAGCGTGGTTGTTTTGCCGGCACCGTTAGCACCAAGCAAGCTCACTATCTTCCCTTCCGGCACTTCCAGAGATACCCCCTTCAGCACCAGTATAACATTGAGATAGATAACTTCAATATTGTTTAACCTTAACATGCTGTACCCCTTTTTATTATCGCTTCTATATCAAGACAGGTTGTACCCTGTTGTTAGTATATCTCTCGATCATGCCATCACATCATTAACCGTTTTTATGCCTGTCAGCCCCCCATCAATCTTCGTGAAACAGCCATAACAATTTATTGTCCGATGTAGTGCGACCCTTTAGGGTCAAATTCAGCGACACCACACATGTAGCCTCGACCCTTTAGGGTCGAGTTCAGCAAGGCTAAAGCCTCGCAGCTACACTAGTAGACACTCCCATCTACGCAAAATGCTGTATGTTCGCGGTGAAAAGGAGAAACCTCACCCTTCGGAAAGGCTTCTCCTTTCGTTACCACTGCGTAACTATTAACCCTTTATAAGCCCGTCCTACTTCTTTAATTCCAAAGTATGGACTATCTCCGAAAACAGGGCTTCTTTGTACGGGGCAAGCAGTTCAACGGTACCGACCGCGACCATGACCCACTTATTATCCTTCTTCACACCTAGTCCAAAACCTTTGCCATCAAACCCCTTCAGTTTCACCGCAAATACTGCCGTAGAAGCTTTAGTGCCGTCCGCTAATGCCGACTCCTTCTCGGAGACAATCTTGAATTCTGTGCCACCTGCTGCCTCCAGCGATTTTTTGAGTACCTCAGCAAAGGTGGCAGCCTCCTCAGCGTCAACAAACAGAACAGGAACCATAGCCGGTGATGCAGCATAGAACACCAGAGTTTCAGACGGTTGCTTTGCCCAATCCTTAGGGTATTTGACAGAGAAGCCATATTCGGCATTGGCATATTCAGCAGCCTCAAACGTGAGCTTGCCTGGCTCGGCTGGCTTCTCTGCAGGCGGCGCCGGTGGTGGCGCTGGCGGTGCCACCAGCTCTAGCACCCACGTTGTGGTGGCAACGGCGCGGGGATCCTCACCCGCAGCCCTTAAAGTATAGGTGCCATTCGGCAATGGGTTTCCCGGAATCAGCGTTTTGGGGTCTGGTGCAATTGACGGCGTAAATCCACCACGCAATAGGAAGCCTATGGTTGCCGTCCTTTCTAGCTTCGCTTCAAAGTTGCCCTCGGCATCAGAGGTGGCGAAGGCAATGCCAACAGCATCCTCGCCGCGCTCACGGTCAAGCCCTTTAATTTCAACATCGGGAGGCACAACCAGTTCCACGGTGATTACCTCGTTAGGCTGCCAGCCAGTTCCTGTAAATTTGACAGGTACAGCCAGCATAGCTAAGTGAGGCACCGTTGCTGACATAGCCTCAGGAAGACCCAGAGCTTTGGCAATCGGCGGGAAGTACTTCTTCAACATTTCGAAGTCAATCTTCGCCGGCTCCACGGTTAGTGTCCCTGCCGGAGGCGGTGGCGGCGGTGGTGGCGGCGCCTTAGGGGCACAGCCGACTACCGGCAACACCAAAAGTGTCACCATCGCTACGATAATGAGCTTCTCAAAAATGGATGATTTCATCCTCTACCTCCTTTCATTTTATTTATTTCTATTTGCTCCAATCATACAAAGCTACACAATCGGGGACTTTTCTCCAGCCACTAATAGGCACCTCTTTGCCATTCTTCACCTGGTAAAACTTGGTTTGATCGACACTTTGGCGGCTAGTAGGGCTGTATGCAATTGGCCCTGTTAGACCATTCCCTAAATCCATGCCAGTAATTGCCTCCATACCTGCTTTCATAGCTTCACCATCCAGCTTATCATAGCCAACATTTTTGAGGGCTATCTCCAAAGCTTTTGCGAAGGTAAGTGGCCGTGTCAGACCAGCAACATAGATTGCTGCTGTCGCTTTACGGAACTCATCAACGCTTTTGCCATGATACTTCGGCACCATACGGACAGCCAGAGGATGTGACCAGGCTTCGTCACCACGGAGATAATAAGAATTCAGCCAGCACCCTTCTGTAGCCTCAGGATGCAGCTTGATGCCGACTGCCTCGGTGGGCCCCCAGTAACTGGTATCAATAAACTGAATCTTCTTGGTCAGACCTAGCTTATAGGCATCCCGTAAGACGTTGCTCGGTGTCGGGTCAACGCCGGCGATAAGGATATAATCGGCATCACCCGCAGCCAGCCGTTGTAGCCAGACGGTATGTTCAGGAGCGCCTGTGGGGAAAAACTCCGGCGGCAGCAACTTCACACCCAACTTCTCCACATATTCTTTGCCGCCACGCAGCAGCTCCCGGCCATAAGGATTGTCCCAGTTTATGTAGCCGACGGTAGGCATACCCGACTTTCCCTTAGCCTTCCAGTCTTCCAAAAGAAAATCGATGCTAGCTCCAAAGGCATTCTGATAAGCAGCGCCTATGATGAATACCCAACCGAGACGAGCTTGAGGTTCACCATCACCTGTCACATTCTGCACCACTTTGTCTCTCGCAGTCATAGGCGTGATAGCTTTGCTAAGCGCTGTACTGATAGCCACCACCGTCATGAGTTTGGGCTCAGTCCGGTATCTCTTATAAGCTGAGACGCCACGGGCGACATCGTAGCGAGTGTCAATGCTGATATAACTTATCTTCACTCCATCAACACCACCCTTGGCGTTTATCTCCTTGAACATGTCCTCGGCAGCCATTGCGGCCGGCACATTGAGTCCAGCTATCGGCCCAGTGTAATCCGCCAGGTCTAAGAAGGTGACTATCTTTTCTTTTGGTGGTGCCGCAGGGGCACAGCCAACTACCGGCAGCACTAAAAGCGCCACCAAAACTACAATAACTATCCCCTCTAACCGAAGCAATCTCACCACACACCTCCCTATGTCTCTTCCTACTATTTGCTCCAATCATACAGGGCTACGCAATCGGGTACCTTCCTGAAGCCACTGATAGATACCTCTTTGCCACCCTTCACGGCGTAGAACTTGGTCACATCGGTACCCTGGCGGTTGGTAGGAGTATAGGTGCAGGGTCCTACTAGACCCTGGCCCAGGTCCAGACCTGTTAGTGACTCGTAAGCCGTTTTCATAGCCTCGCCGTCAAGCTTCTCATAACCAACAGCCTTAAGAGCTCTCTTGGCGCCCTCCTGATAAACAAGCGCCCACACCATGCCAGTTACATAGTTCGACGGTGCATTCTTGCGGTATTCAGCAACGCTCATCCCGCGATATTTCGGCACCATGTAAGCAGACAGCGGATGATTCCAGCATTCATCACCACGGAGATAGTAGCTGTTCATCCAGCAGCCTTCGGTAGCTTCAGGATGAAGCTTAATGCCGACTGCCTCGGTAGGACCCCAGAAAGTAGAGTCAAGAAACTGAATTTTGTCCTTCAGCCCTAGCTTCATGGCATCACGCATAATGTTGCTCGGCGTCGGGTCAACGCCGCCTATCATGATATAATTGGCACCACCCGCAGCAAGCCGTTGTAGCCAGACGGAGTGGTCGGGCGCGCCAGTGGGGAAGAACTCCGGCGGCAGCAACTGCACACCCAACTTCTCGGCATATTCTTTGCCGCCGCGCAGCGGCTCCCGGCCATAAGCGCTGTCCCAGCTCATGTAACCGATGATGGGCGACCCTGTCTTACCCTTAGCTTTCCAGTCTTCCAGGATGAAGTCAATGCTGGCCCCGAAGGCATTCTGGTAGCAGACTCCCCAGGGGAATACCCAACCTATGAAAGCCTGAGCCTCACCGTCACCCGGGGCCAGCTGAACTACCTTATCTTTCATAGTCATCGGAAAGATAGCTTTGCCAAACGGTGTGCTGATAGCATTCACCACCAGAAGCTTGGGCTCGGTTCGGTATCTCTTATAAGCTGATACACCGCGGGCGGTATCATAGCGGGTGTCGACGAAAATGGCGTTCACCTTCACCCCATCAACACCACCCTTGGAGTTTATCTCCTTGAACATGTCCTCGCAGCCGGTATCAGCCGGAACATTAAGCCCAGCTATCGGTCCAGTATAATCGCCCAGACTCAGATAGCTGATTACCTTTTCTTTTGGTGCTGCTTTAGGAGCACATGCTGAGATTGCTGGTAACGCCAGCAATACTGATAGTAAAATAGCACCGAACAATAAATACTTTCCTTTGCTCATTTTCAACCTTTCACCTCCTTTAAATAGTTCCCCGTTTTCTAGTTTTTTTCACACCTTGCCCATTATCACCTCCTCTATAAATTACTACCACCTTAGAGGCTGTCCGAAAACTCTAACTGTCAATCTGTCTCTCCCACTTTGTAGGAAAAATTATAACTCATTGGTGATACACATTAAACATGTAGCCCCGAGGCTTTAGCCTCGGGAGCCCGACCCTAAAGGGTCGGGACTACATTTTCGGACAGCTACCTTAACTAACATTAGCACACTGTACATCAATAAGCAAACGGGAAAAGCCTGTAGGAAGCCTTGAAGATATTCCATCGGTGGGCCAATCCCCTGGGTTCGTAAATCAAAAAGAGGACAATTATAACGCCGAAAGCGCTGGCACCTAATGCCGCTGCCGGCGCAATGCCCATAGCTGGGAACCATCCAGTTAACGTCGGTGAGGCGAAGATAACCGCTTCAATTAGCAGGCTGATGAAAACGGTGCCGAAGAAGACCCCAGTTATAGTGCCTAGACCGCCGACAATGAGCATGCCGATGAAGAAAACGGCATCAGCCAGCGGGAACTGCTCCACGTGGACAAACATCATCCAATGGGCAAACAACGAGCCGGCAATGCCGGCAAAAAAGCAGCCGATGAAGAAGCCAAGCAGCTTGTAATAGAACAGGTTAATCCCCATCACCGCCGCCGCCAGGTCATTGTCTCTGACAGCCACAAAAGCTCTGCCTATTCTAGACCTGGCTAGATTCTTGGCGAAATAGGTCATTAATAACATCACCGGCACGATGATATAATACATCGTTTCATCGGTGTCGAATGCAAAACTACCGATCGTGGGCGCAGCCGCATGTAAACCAACAACCCCGCCGGTGATTTTTAGATGCAGTATCAGCCAGGCGACAATGTAGTGAATAGCTAAGGTGGCTAAAGCTAGATAGAAACCTTTAATCCTCAGGGCCGGGGTACCGCCGACAATGCCAAATACCCCAGCAACTATGCCCGAGACCGGCAACGCCAGCCAGAACGGCCAACCGTAAGTGCTACTGAGAATAGCTGAAGTGAAAGCGCCTATTGCCATGAACGCCACCTGACCAAATGAGATCAGCCCACAATAACCCATCATCAGCTGTAAGCCCATCACGGCAATTATGGTAATGGCCATCTTGTTGATTAAGCCTATGAAATAATGGGCACCATAAAGTGGAAAAGTGAATAGTACTACAAGAGCTAGTATGGTAATAATCCATTGCAGCCTCGTCCTGATGACCGCCGTATCTCTGCCGTAATCTTGGTTGAAAGTACCACAGGGAAGCATGTCACACCCTCTCTATTCTGACTAAGCCGAAGATTCCGTAGGGTCTAACTAAGAGAATGAGGAGAAGCAGGATATAACCGGCTACCTCCATGATTCCTCCACCAACATACGGGTCTAAATAGCCAGCAGCCACATTTTCCACCAAACCGAGTATAAGTCCACCGACGAGTGCACCAGGCAAAGAGTCCAATCCACCTACCATGGCTACAACTAACCCTTTAAAGGCTACCATAGTCAACATAAAGCGTATATCGTAATACCTTGCCAGCATAACGCCGGCGACAACGGCTACCACCGCTGACAGAATCCAGACGAGGGAGAAAATCGTCCTGACATTAATGCCGGCACCCTGGGCTAGCTTATGGGATTCTGCCGTAGCTCGCATTCCAAGACCAACCTTGGTATACTTAAACAAGAGCACAGTCAACACGAACACCAGCAGGCAGATGCCGAGACTGGACAAACCACCTAAAGACACCCTGGCCCCAGCAATGGTTATATTCCCGGCAGGCAAAAAGTCAGGAAATCCCCAGGCTTGCCCCTTTAGGATAAGTGCGAAAATCCCATCAAGAACCATAAATACGGCAAAGGTCATAAGGAAACCAGAGAACAATGGTTGGCCAATTAGGGGCCGCAGGCAAAGGCGCTCAACCGCAAATCCGAGGACAGCACCGCAGGCCAGTCCTAGTAGTCCGGCCGCCCAAAGAGGCCATCCCAATAGCACATAGCCAGCATAGAAAAACAAAGCTCCGAAGGCCAGCAACTGCCCATGGGCTAGACTTACCACCTCCGTGGCTTTGCAGACGAGAACTATAGCCAGCGCTACCAGAGCGTAAAGCCCCCCGATAAGCAGCCCGTTGACACTCAGCTCCAGAAAAAACTGCACTTTTTCCTCCTTAACCGTACCCTGCTTTTATTCAACAGCGTTAATTTTGACACTCGTCATCATTGTCCCTGTTCGACCATCGCGGTAAGTAATGGGAGCCTCTACCTTCAACTCGTCTTTATCCCCGTAGAGCGCATCTATCAAGTAGCCATATCGCTCTTCAATAAAATCGCGCCGCAGCTTTCTGGTTCGAGTAAGTTCGGCATCATCAGCATCAAATTCCTTGTGTAAATTGACAAACCTCTTTATCCTCGTCCATTCAGGCAGGTGCCTATTCACTTTCCGTATCTCGCCTGTTACAAGCCCAATGACTTCCGGCTTCTGTGATAGGTCAGTAAACGTAGTGTAAGGGATTCGTTTGGCTTCAGCCCAGCGTCCTACATTATCTATGTCAACATTTATAATGGCGGTAACAAAATCTTTATCCTCGCTACCCACAATCAAGGCTCCCTTGATATAAGGGCTGAACCTCAGTCTAATTTCAGCAAACTGTGGCGAAAATTTGCGTCCACCTCTTAATTCCTTCAAGTGGTCCATTCTATCAATGCAGACAAGATGACCGTGCTCTTCGATGTGTCCAAAATCACCGCTAAGATACCAGTCGCCTAAGTATTTTTCTCGAGTAGCTTCTGGCTTCTTGTAATAGCCAGCGAAAAGCATCTCGCTCCTGACCAAAATTTCCCCATCTTCAGACAGCCGGCATTCATATCCAGGCATCAATGGGCCGCAGGTTTCTGGCCTGACATCATCATCAGGATGAATGGTGACCAGGCCCATTTCGGTGCTGCCATAGAGCTGCTTGAGCTTCACTCCAAGAGCTTGGAAATAACGGAATATGTCTGGACTTATCGCCGACCCAGCACTATATGCAACCCTGACTTTTGATAGGCCAACTTTGTCCTTGAGAGCCCGAAACACCGTCAGGTTAGCAATGGAGTAAAGCGCCTGCCAGAACCAGTTGACTTTCTTTCCAGCCACTCGTAAGTCACCTACTTTGTAACCTACCGGCAGGAAAACGTGATACAGTAATCTTCTTAATGGGCTGGTGTCTATTATCTTCGCCTGAATCAAACGGCTGACGCTTTCCCAGTTAGCCGGCCCCCAAAAAAGGACGCCTGGCCCGATCTCTCTGATGTTCTCCAAGACCGTCTCTGGCTCTTCAGGAAAGTTTATCTCCATGCCCGTAAGCAAATTGGCACCTACCCCCAGCCCTTGCTCTGTAATCCAGGCTGGAGGTAAGAAGGAGACATACTGGTCATCCGGACTCCACTTATCTACAGAATTCCATGCCCGGTTGGTTAACTGCGACACCCTGTTTCTGAGCATGGCAGCTTTGGGCAAGCCAGTAGTGCCCGATGTATACATGAAAAGGGCTATATCGTCCCCGCTAGTTTTCTCGATATTCTCTTCAAATAGCCCAGGGCGAGTCTTTTCGTACTCCTTACCCAGCTCAATAACCTGGTCGAAGCTCATTAGAATCGGGTCAGCATAGTCACCGATAGGAGTTCCTTCAAATCCAAGTATTCCCTTAGGGTCCCAGAAAATGACCTTTTTTAGCAAAGGCAGTTCATCTTTAAGTGGTGGATGCTCTTTACCTTCCCTATCCTTGTACGGAATCAGAAACTTATCAACTTGCTCCTGGTCATGAGCTATCACAAACTTTGATTCGGAATTCTCAACATAGTATTTAACCTCGGTAGGCAGGCAATCAACGAATATGCCGGTCACAACCGCACCAGCGGTCCCAGCAGCCAGCTCCGCCCAAAACCACTCAGGCTTATTCTCACCCAGAATTGCCACTTTGTCCCCCCGCTCCAGACCAAGGCTCATCAGACCAAGTGAAAAATACTTCACCTTTTCGTAGTAGTCTTCCCAGGTATATGACTGCCAGATGCCACGGTCCTTCACCCGCATGGCTACCTTCTTATCACCCCATTTCACGTAGTTATATTTCAAATATTTAGCAGCACTGTCAAAAACTGGTACATCCACTTCTTACACCCTCCTATTCACCTAAGTAAGCCTTGATAACCGCGGGATTGCCTTTTATCTCATCTGGGCTGCCTTCAGCGATTTTATGCCCAAAATCAAGAACAACCACCCTGTCAGCAATATCCATAACTACTTCCATGTCATGCTCAATAAGGACAATAGGAATGCGTCTGAGTTCAATAGTGTCGATGATGAAGCGCGCCATATCCTCTTTCTCATCTATGTTCATTCCCGCCATAGGCTCATCGAGCAGAAGGAGCTTGGGCTCCAAAGCCAAAGCTCTACCTAACTCCACACGTTTACGCATCCCGTAAGGAAGAAGCCCCACCACCTTTTTCCTGATTGGTTCCATTTCCAGGAAGTCTATTATATCTTCGACTACCTTTCGATGCTCTATCTCCTCCCGATAGGCTGGTCCAAAATAGATAGCGCCAGCCAACGCCCCTTGCTTCATATGGATATGTCTGGCTGCCATGAGATTATCTAAAACAGTTAGGCCAGTATAAAGCTCGATATTCTGGAAAGTTCGAGAGATGCCAAGTTCAGCAATCTTGTGGGGTGCTAAACGGGTAATTCTTTTTCCGTCGAAATAAATATCGCCCTGTTGTGGGCGATAGAAACCATTTATACAGTTGAGGAGGCAGCTCTTTCCAGCACCATTCGGGCCTATAACAGCCAAGATCTCCGTCCCTCTGACCTCGATGTCCACACCATCCAAGGCACGGAGTTGGCCGAAATATAAACCGATGTTTTCAGCTTTTAGTTTAACTTCGTCCTGTGCCACCAAAACCAAGCTCCTGAAGAAATCAGACCTCGAAGAAACCCCCTAACCCGTGACCACTGACAATTTAAACAATTATACAACATTTGTCAATAGTCTTATCGGAGATTGCTTGACTCTACCTAACCCCATTGTCGAAACAAAAATCTTGTGCTATACTGCCTCTAGCAAAAGAGGAGGTAACACAAGTGACAACTGACCCCAACAAAGCTATCTACGAATCAAGACCATGGTTGAAGTTTTACCTCAAAGAGGTGCCACCAGATGTTAAAATCCCGGAAAAGTCCGCGGTCGAAACCTTTGATGAAGCCACGGATACATGGAAGGATAGAACTGCCATAATATTCTACGGCAGGAAGATAAGTTACCGCGAGTTAAGAGACCACGTCGATAGATTTGCCACAGCTCTGCATGATTTAGGAGTCAAAAAAGGAGACCGGGTTGCTTTACTCCTACTGAACTCACCTCAGTTCATCATAGCCTATTTCGGAGCCCTCAAAGCCGGAGCCACTTTAACTGCAATTAGCCCTCTTTATGTCAGTCCTGAAATCAAACATCAAATTGAAGACAGTGGAGCCAGAATCATCGTCTGTCAGGATATTCTTTATGATAATGTTGAACGGGCAGGAGTCAAGCTAGATAGGGTCATATTGACCAGCATCACCGAATACCTGCCGGGGATGAAAAAGTTCATGGGTAGCAGTGTGCTCCGGGCTGTATATCAAAAAATGGCAGCACCACCTGCCGAGCTCTTCGACAGAGAGGGATTCTATCAATTCCAGGACTTGATTAAGAACTATCCACCGAATCCACCGAAAATCAAGTTCAACATTAAAGAGGACTTAGTAACCCTTCCCTACACTGGAGGGACGACCGGGCTGCCCAAAGGGGCTATGATAACACACTATAATCTCACCGCTGCTAGATATTTGGGCGAAAAGTTCTGGGGGGATGTTGTCCAAGAGGGCAAAGAGACCATACTAGCCTATTTACCTTTCTATCACATCTACGGTCAGGCGGTGGTTATGTTAGGAGGGCTATCGCAAGGCTATACCTTAGTAATATTTACTACCCCAGACCTTGACGACATCTTAAACGCTATGGAAAGTTACAAGGCAACCATTTTCTACAGCGTTCCATCTTTGTATGAATACCTTAAAGATTATCACCGCACTGACAGAGTCAATTGGAAGCGCATCAAAGTTCTCGTCTCCGGCGCCGACGCACTTCTTGAGGATACCTCGGCAGGTTGGGAGAAACGGACTGGCGCTAAAATACACGAGGGTTGGGGGATGACTGAAACAAGCTCTGTGGGAATAGTCAGCCCATACAGGAGACAAAAAGTCGGCTCTTTCGGCGTACCCCTACCTAACACCGTAGCTGGAATAGTCAACCCTGAAAGCACCAAATTTCTTCCCGTTGGCGAAATAGGCGAACTTGTAGTCAAAGGGCCACAGGTAGGCAAAGGATACTGGAAGAATCCGGAGGAAACCAAGAAAATGTTTGTGGATATCGACGGCGAAACCTGGCTTCGAACCGGCGACTTAGTCAGAATGGATGAAGACGGCTATTTCTTTTTCTACGATAGAAAGCGTGACATGATTAAGTATAAGGGTCTGGCTGTATTTGCTCGTGAAGTAGAGGAGGCATTAGCCAGCCATCCACAAGTCAAAGAAGCCGGCGTTATCGGAGTTCCAGACCCGGAAGTTGGAGAGAAAGTCAAAGCAATAGTTGTTCTTGAGACAGAAGCAAGAGGCAAAGTCTCAGAAGACGAGATTATGAAGTATTGCGCCGAAAGACTGGCTCATTATAAGTGTCCCAAAATCGTAGAGTTTAGAGGTGAAGTCCCCAAGACAGATGTTGGCAAGGTATCACGCCGTGAGCTGAGAGAGGAGGACCTATAAAATGGCGTCGTTTTTCGAAGTTGAAAATCTAACCAAACGCTTCGGCGGGCTGGTTGCTGTCAACAATGTAAGCTTCAAAATAGAAAGGGATGAAATCGTTGGCCTGATTGGGCCAAACGGTTCCGGGAAGACCACCCTCATACGGTGCATACTCGGCATATTGAAGCCCGATTCCGGAAAAGTTAGATTTAATGGCAAAGACATAACCAAACGCCGACCGTGGGAGATAGTCCAAAGGGGCATAGTGGGGACTTTCCAGGTAGTCAAGCCCTTCCGACGTCTGCCTATTATTGCCAATGTCATGGTAGGTTGTCTCTGCCCACGGATAACCAAGCGAGGGGAATGGGTCAAAAGAGCCGAAGTAAAAGCGCGAGATGCCTTAGAGTTCGTGGGAATCGCTGACCGGGCTCTTGAACCAGCTTCCATTCTGTCTCATGGTGATTTAAAACGGCTGGAAGTAGCCAGGGCAATTGCCACCGAACCAGAGCTGCTTATCCTCGACGAACCCTTCGGTGGACTGAATCCTGCAGAAACAGAGCTTGTAGCTAAATCAATGAAAAGATTGCACAAGGGCGGAAGATTTGGCAGACTTCATAGCGAAGGGCCGGCTATGCTTATCATAGAACACAAACTAAGTGAGCTCATGAAAATAATTGACAGGGTGATTGTAATTAACTTTGGCGAAATCATTGCTCAGGGCACACCTGAAGAAATATCCAAAAATAAGCAGGTGATTGAAGCCTATACAGGCAAGGAGGTGCTCATTGCTTGAAGCAAAAAACGTAACTGTCTGCTACGATACAGCTATGGTTCTCGATGAAGCCAGCCTGACGGTTGAAAAAGGCGAGCTGGTCGGGCTCGTCGGCCCCAACGGTGCCGGAAAGACCACCCTGCTTCGGGCTATAGCCGGATTGATAAACTGGGAGAAGGAGGTATTGAAGGGAACGAGACAGGCAGATATAACCTTTAAAGGCAACATAGAGTTCGAAGGCGAGAGGATTGAAAAGCTCTCCGCGTCTGAAATAGCTAAGAAAGGTTTATTGCTTTGTCCCGAGAGAGGTAGACCGTTTGCTGAAATGACAGTCAGAGATAATTTGCTGGCCGGAGCTTACCTGTGTAAGAATAAGAAAGAGGTTAACGAAGGTCTCACCAAGGTCTATGAACTGTTTCCAAGATTAAAAGAGAGGGAAA
The DNA here is from genome assembly GCA_016865855.1 of Chloroflexota bacterium. Classification (GTDB taxonomy): domain Bacteria; phylum Chloroflexota; class Dehalococcoidia; order GIF9; family UBA5629; genus 9FT-COMBO-48-23. The sequence continues at coordinate 41,878 of VGNX01000005.1, forward strand.
ATCAAATATCTGGAACTTTATCCGGCGGTGAACGGCAGATGCTGGCTATTGGAAGGGCATTGATGCGTCACCCTAAGTTCATGCTGGTTGACGAACCATCAAGCGGGCTAGCGCCAAGGCTGAAAGAAGACCTGTTTAAACGTATAGAAGAGATTTATCACGAGCTAGGCGTTACCATACTTCTGGCGGAGCAAGATGTGAGCTTTGCCTTCGACCTGTCAGGAAGAAACTACGTTATGTCCCGAGGACATATCATCGCCCAGGGAACAGCTAAAGAATTACTACAAGACGAGACTATCAGAAAGACATATCTAGGCTTATAACATAGTGTGAGAGTATTTACCTGTCATTGCGAGTCCTTCGATTTGTGTCATTCTGAGCCCTTCACTCTTTGTCATTCTGAGGGAACGAAGCGACCGAAGAATCACATACAACTCAGGGTAGATTCCGCGAAGTAATCTCCCTAGTACAGAGAAGCACCACAGGCTCTACAAGTACGGCGAAGCGCCACATTAGCTAACTTGCAACGCGGACATTGCCGCTCAATCTTATCCCGTATCCAGACGGCAACCCCTTCAGGCATGAAAAGCAGAATCAATATCACTATGGCACCCAAAATGAGAAACCGGAACTCAGGAATAACCCGCAAAATCTCCAAAAGAGGATAGAGGAAGTAAACCCCGACAACTGCACCGTAGATGCTGACAATGCCGCCGAAGACCGACCATATTACCGCCTGAAAGGACAACATCAAGTCCAGGGTGGAGGGGCCGGCGATTCTCATGAAGTGCGCATAAAAGGCCCCGGCGATTCCAGCGAAGAAACCACCCACGGCAAAAGCCAGCACCTTATATCTTATGGTGTTGATTCCAGTGGCACGAGCTGCAATCTCATCCTCACGGATGGCATGCAGAATAATACCTGTCCTGACAAGCCCGCTCCTGGCATCAGTGAGCTTCCACATTATAAACACTGACACGGTCATCACTATCACAGATATGTAATAGTCAGTTATCCGGGAATCGGAAAGGCGAGTAAGTCCAGTGATACCATGCTCGCCGCCGGTAACATCGGGAAAAGCCTTGATGATTCCGAGCAGTATGAGAGGAAAGGCTAGCGTAACCAGGGATAAGTAAGGCCCTCTCAGCCTTAAAGCCGGTATACATGTGAGTACCCCAGCCAAGACGGCGACAAGAGCCCCAATTGGTATCGTTGCCCAGGGCTGCAAACCAAGATACTTATTCAGCATTGCCGCAGTATAGGCGGCAACACCGAAAAACAGAGCATGCCCAAAATTTACCTGACCGGTATAGCCGGACAAAAAATCCCAGCTAACAGCGAAGATAACGAAGATATTGGAAAAGATCAGAATGCGAAGGGTATAAGGTTCTTGTGTTATTAGTGGTACAAGAAACAGCAACAAAAAGAAAATAAAAGCAATAAACCTCCCCGGAATCGCTAGCACATCCCCCTGGAAATCCCTAAGTAGCCGTCTTAACAATTTATAATCTCTCCTCCTCAAAAACTACGCCGTACAGACCTTCAGGCCTGACCACGAGCACTATCACCATAGCCAGCAGGGCGAATGCCAGCTTCAGGAAGGCACCAGCAGGAACTAAGAAGACGACCAGTGTCTCAACCAATCCTATAATAAAAGCGCCGATAAAACTCCCTTTAATACTGCCCAATCCTCCCAATACAACAATGGCCATAATCATTACCAAGGGAGGCATCCACATATATGGGTGAACAACCCATAACGGTGCCACCACAATGCCAGCAACTGCCGCCAGGGCTGTGGCTACCCCCATGGTTATCAGCAGTATCGTGGATACGTTTATCCCCATCAGGTTGGCAATTTCGGCATCCTGGGCTGTAGCTCTGATGGCGATGCCCAGTTTTGTTCTTGACAGGAGTGCCCATACGCAAATAAGGACGATCAAGACTATGCCAAGCGACAGCAATTGTTGATAGGTAACTCTGACACCGAATATTTCCCAAAATCCAGAGATAAGAGTCGGTGACTCGCGAAAGTGAGCGCCAAAGGCTAACAGCATAAACTCCTGGAAAACCATAGCTAAGGCAATGGTTATCAGCAAAACAGCTACAAGGTGCTCGCGCACCCGGTTAACAAACAACCTGTAACTCAAGACTCCTACAAGGGTAACAACAACTATAGTTAGGATAATTGATGGAATAGGACCCAAACCGAACTGATAGCTCCAATAGAACATACCGTAGGCTGCCAGCATGAAAAAGGCAGTATGGGCCAGGTTTATCATGCGAGCTACACCGAAGATAAGAGAAAAACCCACGGCTAAGAGGGCATACACCCCTCCAGCCATCAATGCCTGAATTATAAATGCCTGAATCATAACTCTTCCAAACTTAGTATTTTAACGTCTTACCTTTTTATTTTATGGTGCCCCCGGTTGACCTAATCAACCGTGGGGGCACCATATAGGCTTACTACCCTTGGCTATTTACTGAATTGTAAAGTTTTGGCTATCTCCGAGAACTTGGCTTCATCGTAAGGAACAAGCAGCTCCACGGTGCCTACTGTAACTAGAATCCACTTGTTACCCTTCTGCACACCTAAGGCAAAACCCTTGGCTCCATATCCCTTTAATGTTCCTTCGAATACTGCCGTGGACGCTTTAGTACCGTCGGCTAAGGCACTTTCCTTCTCAGAAACAACTTTGAAACCTGTCCCACCAGCCCCCTCAATTGACTTTTTGAGTGCCTCAGCAAAAGTGGCAGCCTCTTTGGCATCGACAAACAGAACTGGAACCTGGGCCGGTGCCGCAGCATAAAACAGTAACGCGTCAGACGGTTGTTTTGCCCAATCCTTGGGGTATTTGACAGAGAAGCCCAAGTCGGCATTGGTATACTCAGCTGGTGTGAAAGAGAGCTGACCCGCTGCTGGTGGCGCTGCCGGCTTGGTTGGCTCAGCTGGCTTGGCGATTTTGAACTTAGCAGCTGCCTCCGGCGGTATCTTCAATGGGACTGTGCCCGGATACTCCATCCTCCAGTCACCGTAGTCGTCAACTGCACCATATTCCTTCTTTGGCCAGACGCCCTTCAGCTGTCCATCCTGCCACTGGGTGCCAAGTCCCGTAAGACGACCGGGACCATAGACCAGGTCGTGGGCACACTTCGGTGGACATGGTGATGAGCCTACCGGATAATATTCACTAACTCCAGCAGTGCCTTCGTATACCCGCTTTTCAATGACTGGAACAAGGGCATCCGAATCTAGCGTCCCCGCCTCTTCGATGTTTAGTTTCGCGGTGAGAAGCGCGTCATGGGTAGCCGCGGTATATGTTGGAAACTCACCCGTACGTCTCTCGAACTCATCGAAGAAAGGTATAGTCTTCTCGGTTATGGCCACACCCTTAGCAAAGGTATTCAAGAAAATCTCGTAGTTACATTTGCCGCCGGTGGCTTCCCAGAAGCCCTTCTTCTGAGCCTCCACAATGATGCCCACTGAGACAACCGGTATCTTAAGTTCGCCGCGCTGCTTGGCATAGGTGACACCCACCGGGCCAGAGAACGTAGTAAAGATGATGTGAGGCTCTTTGGCAGCTATAGCTGTCAGCTCGGCAGTAACATCAGTAGCCGTGTCCGATGGCCGCCATACCCCAACAACTTCCATGCCCATCGCTGGTAGCCGTGCCTGGGCAATCGCTACCATCGCTTCGGTCCATTCCAGCTTTTCAGCGATTATGGCAACCTTAGGCTTCTCTATGCCAAACTCCTGTTTCAAGACTCCAGCGACCATTGCTAGCATCTTGAAGTCGCTCGTAACCAAGAAGATCTCATTATACGGGGTGACCTTGAAGAAGTACTTGTAGCGGTCATAATCATCAGTTACTCGCTTCTGGAGCGCTGCAGTGGCGGCGCCACAATTCAAGAAAATCTTCTTGTAGTCCATGGCCACGTCTGACATGGGAAACACGGCTTCTGTCCTGAAGCCGCCCATCAGAAGGTCTACCTTATCCACGGTTATGGCTCGTTCCACCGCAGATGCAGCCCCAGCGACATCGAGGATTTCATTGCTGTCAACCTTGATAAGCTTAATTTGGTATTGCTTCCCCCCCAGGTTTACTCCGCCAGCCTTATTGATTTCCTCGGCTGCCATTACAGCTCCCATCCAGTGGTGCTCGCCCTGCAGAAACTGCATTGGCCCGACCACAGCGACCTTAATAACGTTTTCCTCCACAGCTTTAGGAGCACAGGCAGGAAGAACCAACGCTATCAACAAAAGACAGGAAAAAGACAGGAAAAGAACTCTTTTCAACACTATTAACCTCCTTCACAGTTTGTGTTGTACAACTTTCCTTGCTGGGAGGCACTTGACGACCACCAATTGCCCCCAGCATATTAACCTTTACAATCTCAATACTACCACCCCCTTCCACCAATTTTTATTTGCGCACATATCGTGCCGGTTCATAACAAACTCAAGAGGAGGAGACAAAATCTCGAAGAATCATAGCAAATTATACCACAACATGTCAATAACCTGAAGATTAAAGTCCCAGCTCAATGGCTACCCTTTCTCGATGCAAGTCGATGTCACCAGCAGCAAACTCGGCTGCCCTGACACGCCGATAGTAAAGTCCTATGTCATGGTCCCAAGTAAAGCCGATAGCTCCGTGAGCAGTGATTCCGTCAATGCAAATCCTCTCATAAGCCTCGCTTGCCTTGGCTTTGGCTACGGAAATATACAGCTGAGACGGTTCGCCTTCGCTTATGCCACAGGCTGCCTGGTAAACAAGAAATTGAATTGCTTCCACATCTATAAGCATGTCAGCTAGTTTGTGCTGGACTGCCTGGAAAGAACCGATAGGTCGGTCGAACTGAATCCTCTCTTTGGCATAGGTGTTGGTCATATCGAGTACGGCCTGGCATGCTCCGGAAATCTCGGCGCACTTCAAGACAGCTGCCCTTTGCAAGATGAAGTCCACTATTCTCCATCCATTGCCTACAGTTCCCAGGACATCACCTTTCGACACTTTGACTTTATTGAAAACTATCTGGAACTGTCTATCACCCGCCATGGTAGGTATTCTCTCCATTTTCAGGGCTGGTGCTTCGGCATCGACTACGAACAGCGTGACTCCCTCTTCCGGTGTTTTGCCTTTGCCTGTCCTAGCTGCCACGAGGAGGTAATTGGCTATGTGGGCGTCTGCAGCAAATATCTTCTCACCCTGGAGGACATAGTTATCGCCCTCCGAACTGGCACTTAGGTTTATTTCTGAGGCCTTGTAGCTAGCCGATGGCTCAATCAAAGCCAAAGTCCAAATGGCTTCGCCCTTAGCTATTTGGGGCAAGAAATTAGATTTCTGCTCCTTAGTGCCGAACTCGAGAATGGGCAAAGCACAGAGGGCAATAGTGGAAAAGAAAGGTCCGGGCAGGATATTTCTCCCCATTTCCTCCATCAGGACAACCAGGTCTATGAAATTAGCATTTATGCCACCATACTCTTCCGAAAAGACGAGCCCCATCCACCCTAACTCTGCCATACTGCGCCACATCTGAGGGTCGTAACCCTTTTCATCCTTTTCCAGCTCTCTGACTTTGGATTTAGGACATTCTTTGGTCAGGAAATCCCTGGCCATAGTCCGGAGCATCTCCTGCCCTTCCGTAAAACCAAAGTCCATGTCGCCTCCTAGAAAATCTACTCCTTTTGTCACCCTGAACGGAGTGAAGGGTCTAGATTCTTCGCTTCGCTCAGAATGACAGGGGCATGTTGTTAAACAATCTCTATAAAAGCCCTCAGTATGATTTGGGCAAACCTAATCTAAACTGAGCTATGATGCTTTTCTCTACCTCGGCAGTACCAGCAGCGATCATGCTACCAGGGAAACCGAGATAAGCGCCCTGAATGTCTCCCCTGAGTCTGGCCCATTTTGAATCCGGATCAACTTGAGAGTAGATTCCCAAAATCTCCGCTCCGGAAGTGGCTACACGTCTAATCACGTCGTCGCCCATGATTTTGTTCCTCGAAGATTCGTAGGCGGGTATTGCACCCTGGGTTACCCTCCAAATAAACTGGTATGCAAACAGTTTTACTATCTCCACGTCTATAGCCATCTCAGCCAACTTGTGGCGAACAGCAGGAATTTGGTTCAGGAACTTACCTTCGTGCTGAGTCTCGTTGGTATACTTGACCAGGTCCTCCAACAATCTTCTGGAACTTCCATATGCCAGTGGTGCCACACTACGTCTTTCGAATGCGAGCGCCTGCATCAGATGATACCATCCCCTATTCTCTTCACCGACCAGATTGGAAGCTGGAACTTTCACATTATCGAAAAACACCTCATTAAAGTGATGCCGGCCATAGTAGTTCAATATGGGGTTAACTGTGACTCCTGGAGTTTCCATATCCACAATGAAGAGGCTGAGGCCGCGATGTTTCTTGCCGGCGGTGGAATCTGTTCTAGTCATAAGCCAGCACCATCGTGAATGCTGAGCTTTGCTGGTCCATACCTTCTGCCCATTAATAATGTAATAGTCTCCATCTCTTACAGCTCGGGTTTGCAGGTTAGCAAGATCAGAGCCGGCGTTGGGCTCACTATAGCCCGTGCACCAGACACCGTCTTTGTCTCCTGAAGCAATGAGTGGCAGGTATTTCTGCCTTTGCTCCTCAGTGCCGAACAGCATAAGACAGGGCCCAACCCACTGTGTTCCGCTTATACCCATCCACGCCCCCGGTATCCCCCAATAAGCTATCTCCATCTCATACACTGTTTGCTCCATAAGGGAAGCGCCCTGACCTCCATACTCCTTCGGCCAACTCATCACCAGCCATCCCTTCTGGGCTAGCTTCTTAGACATGGATATTTCAAATTCAAAATCTCTGAACTCCTGATCAATCAGATGGGCGCCAACAAAATCCTCAGGCAACTCTTTTTTGGCGAAATTGGCAATCTCTTCTACTAAAGTTTTCTCTTTCTCACTGAGTCTGAAATCCATGCTCAGCCTCCTCAAACTTAGTCAGCTAGAGTGTAGCTCTATTTTTAGGTTGTCTGCGACAATAAACACGCAAATAAGCAAATCACTATTCGGTATCAGAGGTCAACCTGTGGGAAATAGCCGCTAATACAACTAAACATCTACACAAACAGCGATGGAGCCAGTTCCCGTTTACGCAACTGGCAACCCAAGTTTAGCTATCAAGACTCAATATGCTTCTATTTTTACGGTTGTGGTGATGCCGGATTTACCAGTCCTCTGGCCAGAGTTCTAGGCATGATATCAATCAGTTCGCTCACTGTCCAGATGCCATCCTTAATGATGCTGCTTCTCACCTCCGGCTCGGAGTAAATCCCTATTCGACCACCACCAACCCAGAATGTATAGCCGTTTATATTTGCTGCCTCGTCTGTAGCCAGGTATACAACCAGAGGTGCTATCATCTCTGGGGTCATTTGTTCCACTTCATCTAAAGTTATGGAACCTGTTACAGGACGTAACCCTTGGGCCTTAGCCTTCTCCCAGGCAGCCTTCAGCTCTGGCGTCAGAGTCAACCTCGTCCCAGCATTAGGGCGGATGGCATTACAAGTTACGCCATATTTGCCCATGTCTCTAGCCACTGTCCTGGTGAAACCCACAATTCCCTCTTTGGCAGCACTGTAGTTGGCCTGGCCCATGTTACCTAACCCGGCTGTAGATGAAGTATTTATTATTCTCCCACTTCTCTGCTGCCTGAAACAGACACAAGCTGGCTTAGTACAATGGAAATGACCATATAAGTGGACCTTCATGACCAAGTCCCATTCCTCTTCGCTCATATTGAAAATCATGCGGTCTCTGAGGATGCCAGCATTGTTTACTAGAATGTCAATACGGCCAAAGTTATCGATGGCCGCTTTGATGATGTTTTCCCCACCTTCTGGAGTGGCTACTGAATCGTAATTGGCAATGGCCTCTCCACCCAGCTTCTTGATCTCCTGAACTACCTCTTCAGCCGGAGCTTTAGAGGTACCGGTGCCATCACCCGCCCCACCGAGGTCATTAACCACCACTTTCGCGCCCTCAGCGGCCAGGGCCAATGCCTCACCCCTCCCAATACCACGCCCAGCGCCGGTAACTACAGCTGCCTTTCCTTCCAGCCTCTTTGCCATTTTTAGGCCTCCTTAATTACTAATTATTGAGTTACCAACTGATGAGTAGCGCTTTGCCAACTAGCTCTCTATACACACTGAGCTAGAACAGCAAAATCTACATATACATTCCAGAAGAAACGTTCAGCGTCTGGCCGGTGATAAAGGCAGCATCGTCCGAAGCCAGGAACAGAACAGGTTTGGCAGCATCTTCAGGCATCATCGGTTTAACTTGCAGTAGAACCATATCCCTCACCTTCTTGGGGATCCCCACCAGTTCACCACCTACTTCTTCCTGCTGCGCTTCCTTTTCTCTGGTCAACCGGGTATCAACGAACCCATAAGCGATGACATTGCAAGTAATCCCAAATCTTCCCCATTCCCTGGCTACCGTTTTGGTAAGCCCAACGAGACCTGCTTTGGCGGCAGCATAGTTAATCTGCCCGACATTCCCCATCAGGCCAGCCACGGAGGCCACATTGATTATTCTGCCATTATGCCCTTCCTTCATCACATATTTTGAAGCAGCCCTGATACAGTTAAATGTCCCTTTTAGACTAATATCAACACATAAGTCCCATTGGGCATCGGTCATTTTATATATCAGAGCATCCCGGGTAAGTCCAGCATTATTGACCAAAATATCGAGCTTGCCGAATTTTTCTGCTGCCATGTCCATCATCTTTTGGCAATCTTCCGGTTTCGTGACATCACCAGCACAAGTCTCAGCCTTACCACCAGCCGCTCTTATTTCCTTGACCACCTCCTTCAGCGGTGCTTCATCAATGTCACTCACCACAACAGCAGCACCCTCCTTAGCAAACAACAGAGCATCCGCTCTGCCTATGCCTCGTGCTGCTCCAGTGATAACTGCTACTTTTCCATCCAACTTTCCCATTGTATATACTTACCTCCTTTATTTATTAGTTTGCTATTAACCCCACAAAACACAGTTTGTCCAGTGTTTCAGGGAAAAAACTTCCTGGAATATCCAGTTCAATAAACCTTGCTTACTTCTTGCCTCGTGACGGTAAGGCAATCAGAGCCGCTCCCGGAGTAGTTTTCTCACCCTTCCCATTCTCCACCCAAATCTCGCACTCAACAAGGTGCTCACCACCCTCCTCATATTTCTTGGTCACCTTGCCTTTACACCACCACGTTTCGCCATCATGTGGTTCTTCCATCGTTTTCATCTTCCGTGGGTAGTCCATACCGCGGTACTGGCAGGACAACTTTTTGAGCACCCCCTGCTCACCAATGCAGTCAGTCATCAGGTGGCCTAACCAGGCGCGTTTAAGAGCACCATGCACAATAGGAGCACCCACGCCCATAGCTTTGGCAAAATCGTCTTCGTAATGCAAGGGGTTAAAATCTCCCGAGGCTCCTGCCCACTGAACCAGCATTCTTGTTGTGGCAATTTTAGCCAATGGAGTTATTTGACTCCCTACTTCAACATCATCATAATAAACTTGTTTAGCCATATCTCCTCCTCAATTTCTTAGAATTGGATGAATGTCGATCGGCCCTTGAGAGCCACTTTGCCTTTCTGATTCACAAAAGTGGTCTCGACCGTAGTGAACATAGTCTTGCCCATTCTCGTTTCTCGTTCAGTTATGCTAGCAATCTTGGCCGTAGCAGTTAGCACATCTCCAGCGCCGATAGGCTCGACGAATTCAAATTCAACACCGCCATCAAGCAATCGAGTCGGTGCTCCAGCCTTGATTAAGGAGTCAACTAATTTGAAGACAGAAATCCCACCTTTGATTGGCCACCCAATGAAGCCTGGAGGGCAAATCAGCCTGCCATATTTGTTTTTGCTGGCGTTCTCTATATCGTTGAATAAAGGATTGGGGTCGCCTATAGCCTGCGCATACCTTTGGATTGCCCCTTCTTCAACCTTGAAAGTAATCGGCTCTCCAGAAACACCTATTAGTTTTTTCAACTCATCTGTAATTATAGACCCTTCAGCCATGCTTCAGCCTCCTTAAAGCTTATTTTTTATCACAATCCTACTATAGCAACGCTGACTATATTCATAGCCGGGAAGCCACCCATATTATGAGTAAGACCCAGTTTGGGATTCTTTAGCTGGCGCTCTGGCATCTGAGCTTTGCCCTGCAACTGTTTGTACATCTCATATAACATCCTTAGACCAGAGGCACCAATAGGATGCCCAAAGCACTTCAATCCACCATCGGGCTGGATAGGTTGCTCGCCATCCAGATTGAAGCGGCCAGCCTCAATGTCCTCCTTAACCTTCCCCCTGGGGCTGAACTGCAAATCCTCCATAGTTACAGCCTCAGTGATGGAGAAACAGTCGTGTACCTCAGCCATACTTATCTCTTTGCGCGGATTCTTTACACCGGCCTCGTTATAAGCCAGAACCCCAGCACGGTACCCAGTCTCAACATGAGCACCGTCCCACTTCGTATACATCAACTCCTCACCTGAGCTCAAGGCGATCTGGAGCGCCTTGACATACACAGGGTCAGGCCTGAATTTCTTAGCCATGTCAGCTCGAGTAACGATAGCTGCTGCCGAACCGTCACTGACTCCACAGCAGTCAAAAAGCCCCAGAGGCCAGGCAATGATAGGGGCGTTAACCACCTGCTCTTCAGTCACTTCGCGGCGCAAATGTGCCTTCGGGTTCCTAGACCCATTGTAATGGCTTTTGGATGACACTTTGGCCAGCATCCTTTTGCCCTCCTCCGGGCTGAGGCCGTAGACAGCAAAGTAGCGGGTAGCCATCATGGCAAAACTCCCGGGAGCGGTTAATTTGGGCATTATAAGTGCATTTTTTGTTCCCATAAGACCAGGACCACCAGGAAGCCCACCATATCCCGTATCTTTGAGTTTTTCTACGCCCAAAGCTAAAGCTATGTCATAAGCCCCTGAGGCCACCGCGTAACATGCACCCCTAAAAGCCTCTGTGGCAGTAGCACAGAAGTTTTCTACCCTAGTTACCGGGATAAAAGGTAACTTCAGCGCCAATGCCAATGATGTAGCCCCCTTCCCTACACTCTGCTCTTCAAAATGCACACCAAACCAGGCTGCATTGATATCTTTTTTCTCTATACCTGCGTCCTCGATACATTCTTGGAAGGCGTCGACCATCAAATCCTCAGCGCCTTTATTCCACAACTCCCCAAACTTCGTACAACCCATCCCTATGATAGCTACCTTGTCTTTAATACCTTCTGCCATTTTTCTCCTCCGTAGTTTATTTTAAATTCGGTACTCTAGGCACGTATCGGCGTTGCCTTCCAAGCATAGCCATAAACACCAGTGGGTTCATCCACATATCTTCTGCGGAAGGCCATCTCCACCGGCATGCCCACTTTAACTGAATCAAGGTCACAGTCCGTAAAGTCAAACCAGAATCTGCCTCCTCCTTCAAAATCGACGAATCCGTAGATTGCCGGCGGGTCAATGCTGGCAGCCAAATTATCACCAGTATAGGTAAAAACGACACCCTTCTTGTCTGAAAAACGGTAGTCTTCCATCTGGTCAACGGCTCCACAATCAGGATTTACACACACTCTCTGGAACGGATATTGTGGCGTGCCACACTTTTTGCATTTCGAGCCACAAAGCGACAAAATTGCCTTCCGCTCTCTGAAAAGCGCGGACATCGGAGTGCGAAGACTCATTTCGCCACGCATGCCCATATCCATCGGAGCCAAATTGCGGAAGGCAAGATACTTCTCATAGCTAGCGAGCTCCTTTTTTAAGGCCAAATGCTTTTTCACCCCACGCCTATCCCCAACCTTCTTGATGTTTTCAGTCACGTGGAAGAACAGAGCATCGCTACCATTACCAAAGCTAGCGACCAAAATCTTGTCTCCAGGCTTGGCATCTTCAAGTGAAGCCACCAACATCATCAAAGGCGAAGCCGCCCCCGTATCTCCCACCTTGTCGAGCAACGTATCCTGAATCTGACCCGGCTCAGCACCTAATCGTTTGAGTATGGCAGCATGTTCTCTAACATAAATACCCGGAAATATGATTTTGGCAAAGTCCTTGATGTTCAAATTATATTTCTTCAGCAGCCCGGAAATCGCTTCGGGTATCATTTTGGCATAACCTTCATCCCGAATAAATCTGTCTTCCCAGGCGTGTTCAAATTCTTCTGCACTTGTTTTCCAGCGGTCAGGGAAATCATAGGAAACAGAATAGGAACCCTCGAAAGTAGCAATCACCCCATCATCCGCCAGCAACAAGGCCGCCGCACCATCACCATACAGATGTTCCTGAGGGCCACCAGGCTTGCTTAACCGACAGTCAGAGGCACAGACCAGGATATTGCTTGAAGTGCCTCCCTTTACAGCATCAAAAGCAGAGACGAGAGCACTGGTACCTGCCTTGCTAGAGCCGATGAAGTCAGCAGTTCTCATATTGGACTGAAGGTCGAGAGCAACAGCTACTATTGCCGAATTTTGTCTCAGCATATACGGCTGACTGGTAGTAGCAAGATATAAGCCATCTATCTCTTCTCTTTTCAGGCCATTTATGCAATCAATCCCGGCAGCCACCGCCATGCTGAGAGTATCCTCATCATGATTGGCAACTGACTTCTCACCCGGTGTGGGAAATGTACCCAGAAAACCTACCGCTCCGAAGATAGTATTGTGGTTCATTCGATACCGTGGGATGTAAGCGCCGTATGATTTAATACCTACCATTAACTAACCTCCTATGATAGCATTTTGGGCCGAATGGACTATAACATAGACTTTATTCCCTGTCAAACCTTGACCAATAGCTTGACCAATAGCTTTTCTGAAATAAATCGCACAAATTAAATTCCTTTCTTGCTGATATATACCACTAGTGAACATGGGGGTCGGTAAAAATAGAAAACAACGTTAGCCTGCGGTACTTGACAAATAAGACCAATCATTTTACAATGTGCACAAAATAATTGTGCACAAAGAAATAGGAGTAGCAAACATGTATGACGCCAGAAAGCATATCTGTTTCAACTTAGGTCGAGTTATGCGCCGTGTGTACGACTACTACGAAAAGCGACTATCTCCATTCGGACTGACACCACCACAGTACTTTGTGTTCAACGCCTTATGGATGGGCGACGGCATCACCATCGGTGAGCTTGGAGACAGAGTCTCATTGGACAGCTCGACACTTACCGGCATTATCGACAGGATGGAGAAGAGCGGCTATGTGGAACGTAAGCCAAACCCCGACGACAGAAGGTCAGCATTAGTATTCCTTACCGAAAAGGCAAAAGAACTAGGATCTCGCATTTTGGAGTTCGCTGACGAGTTAGACACGACCTTAAAACAGCCATTCTCCAAAAAGGACATGGCTACCTTTGAAAAGGTTCTCAGAGCCCTAGGAGAGGCAAGCGCTTGAACACAGAAGTAGGAAATGAATTGAGAAGGAGGACTATGAAAAAAACTAAATTGTGCGAATTTTTAGGAATCGAGCACCCCATCATTCTGGGCGCAATGGGAGGTATCTCCACTGGCAAATTAGCCGCAGCTGTATCTAACGCAGGCGCCCTTGGTTCAGTAGCCACAGCCTTTATCTCCGTTGAAGAGGCTCGGCGTGAAATTCAAGAATGCAAACGCCTCACTGCTAAACCATTTGCGGTCAATTGCCCGCTTTTCAGGCCAGATGTCACTGAAATGCTGGATGCCATTGTGGAAGAGGGTGTCAGTATAATCTCCACATCAGCAGGCAGCCCAGACAGATGGACAGAAAAAATCAAAGGCTCAGGAGCAAAATGGCTGCACGTGGTATCTAATGTAAGAGGCGCAGTAAGGGCAGCCGCTGCTGGAGTGGATGTAGTCATCGCTGAAGGTACCGAATCAGGGGGGATTGCCTCCAGAGACGAAATCACAACTATGGTGCTAATACCCCAGGTTGTAGACGCAGTGAAAGTGCCAGTCGTGGCAGCAGGCGGCATAGCTGATGCTCGAGGGTTTCTGGCTGCTTTGGCATTAGGAGCTCAGGGAGTTCAAATGGGTACTGCTTTTCTGGCTACCAAAGAATGCGACCGGGTAAGCGATACTTACAAACAAGTGCTGCTTAACGCCTCAGATATTGCTACTGGGCTAGCTACTCGTAAGGCATATCCTGTAAGGATAATCAAGAACAAACTCTTCGACACCCTTCAGCACCTGGATGAAGAAGGCAAGTCACGGGAGGAGATACAAATGATGCTCGCTCCAAAGATGATGAACCTGTCCCAGGAGAACGACCCTGAGAACGGACTCTACGTTGCAGGACAGGTAGCAGGGCTGATCAATGAGATAAAGACGGTGAAGGAACTGATTGAAGGCATCGTCACAGAGTCTGAGAGGCTTTATCGTAGCCTGGCAGGTTAGATCTCATGTAGAGCACAATGACGTGACCCCTATATACTATATATAAGGTAAAGAAAAAAGGAGGAAATTAAAATGTCCAAGCCAAGAAAGCCAAAGAAGGAGATTACCGTAGCCGAGCAAGAAGTTTACCGACGTTTTATGGACTGGCTGAAGCAAACGTGGTACGGTCTGCCTGAGGCGGATGAACTCATGCCCTTAATTATAGCTACCTATACCCCAGAAGAGGCCTCCCTGCTAACTGGTATGCCCTTTTCGGGCAGAAATCTCGAGGAACTGGCTGAAATAAAACAGATGGACCCTGCCGAACTACGCAAACGGCTTGATGCGATGGCTAGAAAGGGCCTCGTCTTTCGCACCGTTAGAGGCGACACTGTCCGCTACAGCCTCAATGATTCAATGTTCGTGACTTTTCGGAGCACCTTCTGGCCCGGACGCACCAACGAGCGAAGCAAGGCTATCGCACCTGTTGCTAATCAATACTATTACCACGGTGCCTGGGACCAGTATAAGCACACACACCTGAAGGGCCTACGGGCATTGCCCATTACAGCGACGATAGAGGACACCCGCCAAATTTTGCCCTATGAAGAAGTGGTCAAGGTACTGAAGCAGCACGACTATTTTACTGTTTCCATCTGCCCATGCAAGCACCGCAAAAACATCGACCCGAACTTTCCCAATTGTAAATATCCCACCGAGGTCTGCCTCCACTTTGGCAGGCTCGGCCACTATATTGTCGAAAATGGTTTAGGTCGTGAAATCACCCGCCAGGAGACCGAGGAAATTCTGCGCCAGTGCGCTGAAGCCGGTTTGGTACACGGAGTCTCAAACATGCAGGAGGGGCCAGACACCATCTGCAATTGCGACCCATGCTGCTGCATTATGCTCGAGGCGTTCCACAAACTGAAGCATGCAGAGGGTATGACCCCGTCCAACTACCGGGTCCGCACTAACCGTGAGACTTGCATTGGCTGCGGCCTCTGTGTCAAGCGGTGCCCCATGGAAGCGCTGCATCTCGAAGACTTACCAGAGGCCAAAGGCAGGATTACTGTGGTAGTCGAGACCGGAAGCAGCAAGAAAGAGCTGAAAAACAAAAGTGGCAAGGTGTCGGTGGCCAATACCGACATATGTATCGGATGTGGTGTTTGCGCCTACAAATGCCCCACAAAGTCGCTGCTCCTTGAGCGTAGGGAGATTATCAAACATCCGCCGAAGGATGTGCGCGAATATATGACGTTACTCACAGCAGATTTTGCCGCTGCCCATGTCCAACGAGAAAGGGGGTAAAGCATATATTTATGTATGTACGCTAGGTGAATAAAGCCTTACACCATTGATTTGAAGCTGACAAACCAAACAATAATAACTAAATAAAGGAGGAAAATGATATGTCTGAGCAGGAGATTTACAAGCGTTTTATCGACTGGATGAAACAAACGTGGTACGGTCTGCCCGAGGCAGATGAAATGGAACCGTTCATCATGGCCCTCTACACACCTGAAGAGGCATCATTATTGACAGGCATGCCTTTTGGGGGTAAAAGTCTCTAGGAGCTTGCCCAGATGAAACAGACGGACCCCGCTCAGTTGAGCCAGCAATTAGATGCATTAGCCAAAAAAGGCTTCGTCTTCCGCGTTGTCAAAGGTGATACCGTGCGCTACAGTCTAAACGATGCCTTTTTCACTCAGCGCACTACTTTCTGGCCCGGGCGCAAAGACGAGCGCAGCAAAACCCTGGCACCTCTGGCGAACCAATACTATTATCACGGCTTCTTTGACCCGTATGCCGAGGTGAATACAAAAGGACTAAGGGCACTGCCCATCGAAGGCACCATCGAGGACACGCGGGAAATATTGCCCTACGAAGAAGTCACCAAAGTGCTGGATTCCCAAGATTATTTCACTGTCACAACCTGCCCTTGCAAACATCGAAAAAACCTCGACCCTGATTTTCCGAATTGCGAGCACCCAACTGAGGTTTGCCTGCACTTTGGCAGGCTTGGCCACTATATTGTCGAAAATGGTCTGGGACGTGAAATCACCCGTCGCGAAGCCGAAGATATACTACACCAATGTGCTGAAGTAGGGCTAGTTCACGGAATAGCTAACCAGCAGGAAGGTGTAGATACCATCTGCAACTGCTGCAAATGCTGCTGCATATGGTTCGAGGCATTCTACAAATTAAAACATTCTATGAGCATGAGTCCGTCAAACTACCACATCCGCATCAACTCGCAGACTTGCATCGGTTGCGGTTTATGTGTCAAGCGCTGCCCCATGGAAGCATTGCATCTGGAGGATCTCCCAGAAGCCAAGGGCAGAGTTACCGTAGTGGCATCAGAGAAAGAGGGTAAGAAGGAGCTTAAGAACAAGATTGGCAAGGTATCGGTAGTCAACCCTGACTTCTGTATCGGCTGTGGCGTGTGCGCCTATAAATGCCAGACAAAGTCGCTCGTGCTGGAACGCCGTGAAGTTATCCAATATCCGCCGCAGACCGGACGTGACTATGTTATGCAGTTCATCGCTGAACGACAGGCTGCCCAAGCTCATCCTGAACAGCAGAGATAACGTCAAGAGAGCAGAATGAAGGTGAACAAGGAGTAAATATAGCGGTACGATTAATAACAGAATAATGGATTAAGGAAGGCAAGGATGAACATAGATATTTATGAAAAACTAGCCAATGCTCTGGATTTACTGCCCACAGGTTATCCCCTGACCAAGTCAGGGACTGAGCTACAAATCCTTAGGAAACTATTTTCACCAGAAGAAGCGTCTGTAGCAAGCAACATGACCGGCACTAGTGAGACGGTAGAGACCATAGCAAAACGAGCCAGCCTCTCACAAGAAGAAGCTGAACGAAGACTTGAGGCTATGCTACGCAGGGATATAATCTGGAGTTCTGCAAAGGATGGGGTGCGAAAATTCCGATTGGCTCCGTATGTAGTCGGTTTCTATGAACAACAATCAGAGACACTAGACCATGAATTGGCTCACCTCTTCGAGCGCTACTGGATGGAAGGAGGTGGTGAAGGGATAATGCGCTATGGTCCCGATACACACCGCGTCGACCCAGCACACCGAGCGCTTGAGAAAACCGAGGTAATCCTTCCCTACAATGATGTTAGAAAATTGATGTTGCAAGCAAAATCTTTCCAGGTACGCAACTGCATCTGCAGGAGACAGCAGGAGTTACTAGACGCTAAGAAATGCGATTTCCCGGTAAGAAACTGCCTTTCCTTCTTCCCGGTGGAACTGCCTGATGGACCGAACACCATCACACAGGAAGAAGCTCTCAAGCTGCTAGACGAAGCTGAAGAAATAGGCATGGTTCACTGCGTAGCCAATCAGCAAAATGGGCTTTACTGGGTATGCAACTGCTGCGGATGCTGCTGCGCTGTGCTAAGGGGAATCATCGAATTCGGCATCGAGAATTCGAGTGTGACGGCAAATTACTATGCAGTCATTGACCCCAAAATATGCAAGGGCTGTAGAACATGTGAGGACCGCTGCCACATGAATGCGGTCTCTGTAAACGATATATCAACAATTGACCGGGCAAAGTGCATCGGTTGTGGTGTCTGCGTCACCGGATGTCCCAACGAAGCTTTAAGTCTTGAGCTGAGACCTGATGCTGAAATAATAACCCCACCTGATAACTACAAGGCATGGGAACAAGCACGGCTACACAATCGTGGACTACTGAAATAAGGTGAAACTGCTATGTCACTAAGCGAAGACATAAAGGATTTTGCCCTGGATTTGGGTTACAGTAAAGTTGGCATTACTACTGCAGAAAGTTTTCCTGACTATATCGCTGAACTCAACTCGCGACGTGACATGTACGGCTGGTACATCGACAGCACCTTTCAGCCGCTCATAGGCGCTGACCCAAAGAGCGCCATGACAACGGCCAAATCCATCATCGCGCTAGTACTTGATATCTCCAAGGAGTCTTTTCCCGAAAAACTCCTGGGCAAGATAGGCCGTCATTACTTAGCAAGGTGCTATCTCACCCCACGCCACCGTATCAACGGGGCACGACGGCAGTTGATGCGGGAATTCCTGGAGGAAAATGGCTGTCACGTAGCCGAGCGTTTGGTCCTCCCAGAGCGGCTAGCTGCAGCCCGGGCTGGAATTGTCACCTATGGTAAAAATACCTTCGTCTTCGCTGATGGTATAGGGTCATTCATCCTCATTACCGCATTTGTAGTCGATGTTGAACTTGACTACGATGAACCTACCCTAAAAGTCAAGTGCCCACCTAAATGCACTGCTTGCATCGAAGCCTGCCCCACGGGGTCACTCTACCAATCTATGAAGATGGACCCCCGCCGTTGCATCGCCTTCAATACCTTTATGGCTCAAGATAATTACCCCGGAGGTGTCACCAGCTACATACCACCTGACATAAGGGAGAAGATGGGCACTTGGATTCACGGCTGCGATATCTGTCAAGAAGTATGCCCCCGAACCCAGAAGAGGTTAAAGGCAAAGCTGCCCCAGAACGAGTTTTTAGCCAAAATGGCGCAAGACTTTGAGCTCACCAGGCTTTTGAACCTGACTGATGAGTACTACATCAAGAGAGTTCAACCGCTGATGTATAACTATATCAGGCACAAGAAATACTTCCAGAGAAACGCCGCAATTGCCCTGGGAAATATTGGCGACCCCGCTTACATCCCTGACCTCGCCCAGGCGATACAGGATCCGGAAGAGCTAGTGCGCGGCTATGCTGCCTGGGCTCTGGGTAAAATCGGAGGCAACCAGGCAAGGCAGATACTGGAGGCCAGCCTGACACATGAAACATCCGAGTTTGCCAAGAAAGAAACTGAAGCCGCCCTGGCTGGTATCTAAGCCAGCGAGCTATCAAATTATCACTTGTGCGTTTCGACAGATGTGCTATCATAGGTGGCAGACCACGACCAGAGTCGTTCTGAAGGAGGTAGACAATGGTTGTTACTAGCATTACTAGGCTGACACGTGAGATAAAGGAACTCGCGAGGGACAAAGGAGCTGAGATCTAGTCGGAATCGCACCGGTGAGCCGCTTTCAAGAAGCTCCAGAGAACCGCTACCCCAGGTTTTATATTCCACAAGCCCAAACTTGTAGTGGTGGTAGCTATGCGAGTGCCCCTGGGTATCTTACGCAGCGTAGCTCGCAGGAGGGAAGTTTATACATACCAAGGTTATGCATTGAAAACCATTAACACCGAACTTGACATGATAGCCTTCCAACTGGCCAATTTCATTGAGAGGCAGGGCTATGAAGCCTGCCCTATACCGGCTAATGCCCCCAGAGACCCCTTGTTCCGCTGAGGGATCAGCCATCGCCATGCTGCCGTGGCTGCTGGGATGGGCGAGTTGGGTCAACACCAACTCCTGCTCACCCCGGAACTAGGTGGCAGACAAAAACTGGTGAGCATCATCACTTATGCCCCTCTAGAGCCTGATCCGCTGGTCAAATACCAGATCTGTGACCACTGCAACATGTGTGTCAACATCTGCCCTACCCAGGCAATAGCCGCAGACAGATTTGATACCTTCCACATGGACGGGATGGAATTGACAACTGGGCATTTGACTAAGTGGCGATGCATCTTCGGCTGCGGTGGTTTAGTCAGCAAGGGAACCTTCGCCATGACAGAATTCACCTTGCCGAAGAGCCGACCAAGCACCGAGGAGATGTTCAGTTACCTTGCCCGGAAACACCCAGCTCAGGCTTATTTAGAGCGCGAGGTCGGCGCACAGCCAGCCTGGTACGCCAAATGCTATGCTGTCTGTGCCGTTCACCTCTACAAAAAGAAAGACGACAAGTCACTTTCCTCTGAAGAAAAAGACAATTAAATTGCCTAACACATCCCCAACTTCGTCCTGGGTGGCTAATCGTTCAACACCTCTCAAAGAACACCTTTCCCCCTCACTTGTAGGCAACAAAAGTTCCAGCAAAGTTACATGCAGGCTTGACAGTTAAAAGCCGCAAGCATACTATGAATCTCCAAAACAATTAAGGCCTGAAACAGCCTTATTGCCAGCTAAAAGTGTAAATGTGGACTTGAAGAAGGGAGAACCATGAACATTGGCAGTCTCATCGAAGACAACATTAAGAGGTTCGGTGAATATGAAAGTGTCTACTTTGAAGGCAAATGGTATACCAACGCTGAGGCAAACCGCAACGCCAATCGACTGGGCAACGCGCTCAAAGCGCTCGGCATCAGCAAAGGGGATCGAGTAATAGTACAAATGCCCAATAGCCCTCCTGTATTTTCAGCCTTCCCGGCCATATATAAGATAGGTGGTATAGTCGTGCCACTGAATCCATTGCTGAGGCCCGACCAAGCCTCCTACATATACCGCGACTGCGGAGCAAAAGCTATCCTGACCAGTTCCGATTACCTGGGCTGGATCAAGGATGCACAGAGCCGTGCGCCAAGCTTGAAACACCTCATATTAACTGACCGAGACGATGTCCCTGACACCGTTTCCTATCGTGAACTATTGTCAAGCAGTTCAGATAAACTTGCAATAGAAGAGACCAACAATGATGACGTTGCCGCCCTACTATATACCGCCGGTACCACAGGGCAGCCTAAAGGAGTAATGCACACCCACTATTCCCTCTACATCAATGCCTTGTCATTCTATGAATACATTATGGTTCACCGCTCCGTGACATTGCGCTTGACTAGCCGCGCCCTAAACGCCAAAACACTCCAATCCAATGAAGTCACTCAACAAGTTTCTGGCATCAATCGAGCGATGGTGAGCCTGGGTGTGCTGCCTCTATCGCACTCCTATGGCATCGCCTTCAGTAATACAGGTTCCTTCGTAGGCGGAAAGGCAGTCGTGCTGAAGTGGTGGAACGTTGAGGAGGCATTGAAGGCCATTCAAACTTTCCGGGTTAATCACATAGCGGCAGTTCCCACCATGTACATCCAGATGCTGGAGTTTCCCGACCTGGACAAATACGACCTAAGTTCACTTGAAGAGTGTAACTCGGGTGGGGCAGCACTCCCTGTAGAAGTAGCCTTAAGGTGGAAACAAAAAGTAGGTGTCGATATTAGAGAAGGTTGGGGCCTAACTGAATCGGGAGCCACTACCACAGGTCAGCCGGCTGACCTCTCCCCCAGATACGGCTCCGTTGGCAAATGCTTGCTTAAATGCAATACCATAAAGGTTTTCGATGATAGTGGTCGCGAGCTTCCACCTGGGCAGCGAGGGGAAATCGTAGTCAAAGGCCCTACATTGATGAAAGGCTACTGGAATCTGCCTGAGGATACAGCGCAGACTATCAAGAACGGCTGGCTCCATACCGGCGACATAGGCTATGTGGATGAGGAAGGTTATCTTTACATCACCGACCGCAAAAAGGATATAATCATTCGAGGAGGAGAGAATGTATCACCTAGAGAAGTGGAGGAGGTTCTTTATCAACATCCCAAAGTTGTCGAGGCAGGAGTTATCGGCATACCTGATAAGGTCTATGGCGAAGAGATAAAAGCTTTCGTGGTTCTTAAACCAGGAGAGCAAGCCAGCGAAGAAGAAATAGTCGCCTTTTGCAAGGAACGCTTGCCCACCTTCAAGATACCGAAAAAAGTGCAATTTATAGAGTCATTGCCCAAGAACCTTTTGGGCAAGGTGCTAAGAGCAGAATTGCGCAACCTCGGATAGTTACTATATCAGAGTTTATCAAACCTCATCAAGAACAGCTGACTAAGAGCCAGTCATCAGAGCTTCATAGAGGCTGTCCGAAAACTCTAAGTGGCAATTTTTCTCTCCACTTTGTGGGAAAAGTTATAGCTACATTGGTGATACACATTAAACATGTAGACCCGAGGCTTTAGCCTCGGGAACCCGACCCTAAAGGGTCGGGGCTACATTTTCAGACAGCCTGCATAGTAAAGCCTAGATCGATATAGCTGATGCAGAAAGACGGGAATTAATCTGCTCTACTAATGACCTCTTTGGCAGCGTCACGTAACTGGTGGAAATTCGATCTAGCCATATCCTATACCCTTCTGTCATTTCAGTCAACCTTTAAGCAACCAGAGCTTCCTCTAAGAATTCCAATCTGATTGGTTCTTGCTCCAACG